>JAISNE010000162.1 GCA_031276375.1 Accumulibacter sp. | reverse complement strand
CCCTCTTCAGCCTGCCGGGCGCCCTCCCCCACAGGCGGGGGAGGGGAACGATACTCCACGGACTTCATCCCGCGGTACGCCATCGGCCAGCGGTTTTCCGTCGTCGCCCTCGTTTCGCGCGCCATGTTCAGTGCACCCATCGGCTGCTTCCGCCGGACCGCGCTTCGCTTGTCCAGGCGGCGCTTGCTTTGCGTCATTTCCGCCATTTCAATCTCCTGTCCTTTTTTTCAATTTTTCCCGGATAAAACAGAACCAGTCCCGCCAGCAACAAAAAAACGCGGCCGTCACCAAGGAACCTGTAAGAACAACAGCTTGTATTCCCAATACCGCAAAAAAGGTACCGATAACACCACCGTCCCCTACATTAAGCAGTGCCTTTTTCATCCATAAAACCCCTCCTTTTCCAGGATAAAGAGTCTCGTAGCCACCAAATCCAAAAAATGCGAGGACTGCGCCAAGCGGAAGAATAAACAGCAGGAGGCTCCAGATAAAAATGCCCACCAGGGAACGCTGCTTTCCCGGCGCCGCTTGCGTCGATACGCCCAGCTTTTCCTGATCCTCATCGGACAGGCCATCCTTGATGAAGTCCGCGTTGCTCACGCCCACTGCGCGGTTGTAGGGGGAAAGGACGAAATGACGGTAATTCCGCTTCCGGTCGTAACTTAGCCAGCGATACCAATAGTAGAAGTACAGAGGCAGCATGGCGATCATCAGGGAGGCAAATAATTGCGCGAGTTCGGGGTGCCGGGCCGCCCGCCCCAGATAAGTGATCGTGTTCTTCTCCGCAGAAGCCGTCAGGCCGCAAACCCATTCCATCGCGCTCACGAAGTCCCTGACCAGAGGAAACCGGGTCAGCACGTCCCGCGGCGCGGCCAGCATGACCGCGTACTGAAAAGCGAGGATTCCGCCCAGCAACCTGGCCTGGAACGACCAGTTCCGGATGGGGACGAAGACTCTTGATCGGGTTTTGGCCTTCTGTTTTACCGTGACCTTTTTCGGTAAAACGACCAGGACGGTTTCCGCGTCTTCGGCCTCCCGTTCCAGCCCCAGTTTTTGTTTCGCCAAGGCTTTGTCGATGATGAGGCGGCTCCTCTCCCACAGGTCTTGTTTGAGCATCGCGAGCTTCAGCAAGATCATCCCCAGCTTGATCTGCGCGATGTTCTCCTTGTCAAGCAGCGCGACACGCGAGAAAACGTTCATGTACGGCACGTTCAGGATGTCCCGCAGCTCACGCTCCTCGAACTCCGCTTCGTCGCTGGACAGATTGAACCACCGCTGCATGAGATAGATGCGCAACAGGACTTCTATATGTCTTTTGTCTTTCACCAGCAAATACGGCGCGGCGAGCGCCACCAGTTCCGGCCAGGGCACGTACTTGATGGCCGCTTCCAGCAGGCGCCTGCGCCGGGCGTCGATGGCCTGCCCGCTGTCCGGCATGACCGCCGGCTTCGTGACTTCGACGTTCATCCGCGTACCACCGCCCGCTTCATGTGTTCTCCTCGATCGAGTTCGATCTTCGTACCGTGTCGTCGCCGGAATGTCATGGCGATCCGATTATATATGGCCTGTATGGCTGTCATGCGCCAAGCCATGGGGGCAATTGGCGAGCGTGAAGCGGGCGGGAGCGATTTTCATGGCATTTTCAAATTCCTGGAGAAAGGTCGCCCGCAAGAAAGGCGCGGCGCTTGAATTTCCTTTTGTTTCCTTCTTTCCTTGGGAGGAGAAGGCGCCGAAGGCCGCAAATCTCCCTCCCTTTTCCCCTCCGGGGGAAAAGGCGCCGAGGGCGGATGAGGGGCGGCGGTTCGGTTTGCCCGAACGCCCATGGTCATGGAACCGCCGGCCCTCTCCCGGCGCTTCGCGCCGCCCTCCCCCACAAGTGGGGGAGGGGAACAACTCCGATCCCTGATCCCTGATCCCTGACCCCTGATCCCTGAAAGGGGGCGCCCTCGCCCGCAAGCGGCGAGGGGGAACGACACCTTTGGGCCTTCCTCGTAAGCCGCCTCGCCCTGGCGAAACGATTTGGCTGCGCGGCGGATCGCTTGTTCGATAGAATCGCGTTTTGCGTTTATTCCTCGTGAAGAAAAAAATGTGCGATTCCTGTCTGCTTCCTGATCTCGTGGCATACGCGGCCAGGCGCTTTCCGGAGAACATCGCCTTGACCCACGGGCAGGATTCGATGACTTACGCCGCGCTGCGGGATGCCGTTGTCCGTTTTGCCGGCGGGATCGCCGGTCTGGGGCTGGCGCGCGGCGAACGTCTCGCCATTTACCTCGAAAAGCGTTTCGAGACGGTGGTCGCCAGCTTTGGCGCGGCGGCCGCGGGCGGTGTCTTCGTGCCGCTCAATCCCTTGCTGAAGCCCGAGCAGGTCGCCTATATCCTGCGCGATTGCAATGCGCGCGTCCTGGTCACTTCGCCCGAGCGTTGCGCCTTGTTGACCGGGGCGCTTTCCCGCTGCGACGAGTTGCGCCACGTGGTGCTGGCCGGTGGCGATTCGCCGGAGGGCGCGGCGGGACGGCCCGCGCGGGTCGGCTGGAAGGCGCTGCTGGCCATGCCGCGGCGGCCCGGCCACCGGGTGATCGATGCGGACATGACGGCGATTCTTTACACCTCGGGCAGCACGGGCCGGCCGAAGGGGGTTGTCCTGTCGCACCGGAACATGGTGGCGGGCGCGAAAAGCGTGGCCGGCTACCTTGAGAATACGGCCGGCGATACCTTGCTCGCCGCTCTTCCCCTGTCGTTCGATGCCGGGTTCAGCCAGCTCACCACGGCTTTCCATGCCGGCGCGCGCGTCGTTCTGCTCAATTATCTTTTGCCGCGCGATGTGTTGAAGGCGCTGGAGCGCGAGCGCGTCACCGGGCTGACCGCCGTGCCGCCGCTGTACATCCAGTTGGCCCGGCTCGACTGGCCGGCGGCGATTGCCGGACATTTGCGCTATTTCGCCAGCACCGGCGGGCGCATGCCGCGCGAGACGCTGGACGCATTGCGCCGGCGCTTGCCGAAGAGCAAACCCTTTCTGATGTACGGCTTGACCGAAGCCTTCCGCTCGACCTTTCTGCCGCCGGATGAAGTCGACCGGCGTCCGGATTCGATCGGCAAGGCCATTCCGAACGCCGAGATCCTGGTCCTGCGCGAAGACGGGGCGCCTTGCGCGCCCAATGAACCCGGCGAGCTGGTGCATCGCGGCGCGCTGGTCGGCATGGGCTACTGGAACGATCCGGCAAGGACGGCCGAGCGTTACAGGCCCCTGCCCGCCCTTGCGCCGGGCCGCGAACCGGGGCTGACGATCCCGGAGCTGGCGGTCTGGTCGGGCGATTCCGTACGCATGGACGAGGACGGTTTTCTGTACTTCGTCGGCCGGCGCGACGAGATGATCAAGACTTCCGGTTATCGCGTCAGCCCGACCGAGGTCGAGGAAATCCTTTACGCCACGAAGATGGTCGGCGAATGCGTCGCTTTTGGCGTCGATCACGAGACGCTGGGCCAGGCCATCCAGGTCGTCGCCACCCCGCCGGGCGACGCCGGACTCGACGCGCGGGCGCTTCTTGCCGAATGCCGGAAACGCTTGCCGGCGTACATGCTTCCCCAGGGGATCGACGCGCGCGCGGGGCCGCTGCCGCGCAATCCCAACGGCAAGATCGACCGCCGGGCGCTGTCGGCCGAATGGCTGGAGCGCCACGGCGGAACGAACGGTCGGCCGGCCGCCGATGGACGGAGCGAAGATGCCGGCCAGTGAACGCGCTCCCCGGCACGCGCCGATGGACCAGTTCGCCGTCCAGGACGGCGAACTGCTGGTCGGCGGCATTCCCCTGACCCGGCTCGCGGCGCGCGTCGGGCAAACGCCCTTTTACGCTTACGACCGCCAGTTGCTCACGCGGCGCGTCGAAACGCTGCGCGCGGCGCTGCCGGTGACGCTGAAAATCCATTACGCGATGAAAGCCAATCCGATGCCGGCGCTCGTCGGACATCTGGCGGGCTTGGTCGACGGTATCGACGTGGCCTCCGGCGGCGAACTGAAAATCGCCCTGGACAGCGGCGTCGATCCGCGCGACATCAGTTTCGCCGGACCGGGCAAGAGCGAGGCCGATCTGTGCCGCGCCGTGGCCGCCGGCATTCTGATCAACGTCGAATCGTTCCGCGAAGTCGCCGAGCTGGCGCGCATCCATGCGCGAACCGGCGACGTCGCGCGCGTGGCGGCGCGCGTCAATCCGGGCTTCGATCTCAAAGGCTCGGGCGTCAGGATGGGCGGCGGCGCCAAGCCGTTCGGCGTCGATGCCGAACAAGTTCCCGGACTGCTGGCCGAGATCGGTCGCGCCGGGCTGGATTTCGAAGGTTTCCATTTTTTCGCCGGCGCGCAGAACCTGAAGGCCGAGGCCATCGCCGAAGCGCAGCGCCGGAGCTACGATCTCGCGCGGACGCTCGCCGCGTCCATCCCCGCGCCGGTGCGCGCGCTGAATCTGGGCGGCGGTTTCGGCATTCCCTATTTCCCCGGCGAACTGCCGCTCGATCTGGCGCCCATCGCCGCGAATCTCGACGAGTTGTCACGACGCGCGGCGCGGGATTTTCCCGGCGCCGAGCTGGTCATCGAACTGGGACGCTATCTGGTCGGCGAAGCCGGTCTCTACGTCGCCCGGATCGTCGACCGCAAGGTTTCGCGCGGACAGGTGTTCCTGGTCACCGACGGCGGCCTGCACCATCATCTTTCCGCTTCCGGCAATTTCGGACAGGTGATCCGCAAGAATTACCCGGTGGTCATCGGTAACCGCATGGCCTCGCCCGAACGCGAGACGGCGACGGTGACCGGCCCGCTGTGCACGCCGCTCGACCTGCTGGCCGAGCGGATGGATCTGGCCAGGGCGGAAATCGGCGATCTGGTGGTCGTCCATCAATCCGGCGCCTACGGCCTGACGGCCAGCCCGCAAGCCTTCCTGGCTCATCCGGCCTGCGTCGAAGTGCTGGTGTAGCTGGCGTGGCGCGGCGTGGCAAGCGATTCCGCCATCCAGGTGTTCGAGCGATTCGGCGCGCTCGCCGAAACCGCTCCGCGCATTCTGTCCGCGAAGGCGGGCGGGGAAATCTTCTACACGCCGATGTGGTTCGATCTCTTGTGGAAACACGGGAATACCTTTGCCGGGCGGGCCAACTATGTGCTGGTGCAAAGCTCCCGGCAAAGCCAGGCCGTCTGCTTCCCGCTCGTCGCCGGAAAGCGGCTCGAAGGAATGAGCAACTATTACGCCAGCCTCTTTGGCCCGATCGGCGATCCCGCCGGGACAACGGAATTCGTGTGCCAAGCCCTGGCCGGGTGGATTCGCCAGTCGCCGCGGCGCTGGCCGGTCGTCGATTTTCACCCGCTGGATACCGCGCATCCGTTCTACCGCCACATGCCCCGCGCCCTGGAAGCGCAGGGCTATCGCGTTGATTCCTATACTTGTTTTGGCAACTGGTTCCTCTCGGTCGAGGGAAAAAACTACGCCGAATACCTCGCCGGCCGGCCGTCGCGTTTGCGCAACACCATCCACCGCAATCTGGCCAAGGCGCAAAAAGCCGGCCCATTCGAGATCGTCATCCACCAGACACCCGGCGCGGCATTGGAAAACGCGATCGGGGATTACGCGGAGATCTACCGGAAAAGCTGGAAACCCGCGGAATCGCATCCGGAATTCATCGCCGAGCTATGCCGGCAAGGCGCGCGCGAGGGTTGGCTCAGGCTGGGCGTGCTGAAATCGGACAGGCGGCCCGTCGCCGCCCAGATATGGCTCGTCTACGCGGGCAAGGCGAACATTTACAAACTGGCGCACGTTCAGGGGAAAAACCCGTTCTCCGCCGGAACGCTTTTGACCGCCGAATTGATGCGCCATGCGATCGACATCGATCGAGTCCATGAAATCGACTACCTGACGGGCGACGACGCGTACAAACAGGACTGGATGGCGGCCCGAAGGGAACGGAAAGGTCTGGTGGGATTCGATCCGGGAACGGTCGACGGCGCTTGCCAGTACGCGAGACACTATCTTGGCAGGCTGGCAAAAAATGTTTTTTCCTGAAAGATCAATCGCTTGTCTCGACAAGCGTTCGTCCCGCCCCGACTGGCGGGATAAAATCGGAAAACTCCGGCAATATGCGTTTTCATATCCATCGAGGCGGAAATCATGAAAGTCACGGTTATCGGCGCCGGTTACGTCGGTTTGGTCAGCGGCACATGCCTGGCGGAAGTTGGCAACGATGTGCTTTGCCTGGACATCGATGCGGAAAAAATCCGCGTTCTGAACGCGGGCGGCATCCCGATCCATGAACCGGGGCTGCTGGAGATGGTCAAGCGCAACAGCGCCGCCGGGCGCCTGCGCTTCACCGCCGATGTCGACGAAGGCGTCCGTCATGGCGTCATCCTGTTCATCGCCGTCGACACGCCTCCCGACGAGGACGGGGCCGCCGACCTGAGGCACGTGCTGGCCGCCGCCCGCGAGATCGGGCGGAAAATGACCGATTACAAGGTCGTCGTCGACAAAAGCACCGTGCCGGTCGGCACGGGCGCGAAAGTCAAGGCCGTCATCGCCGATGAACTCCGGCGGCGCGGCGCCGACATCCCGTTTGGCGTCGTCTCCAATCCGGAATTCCTCAAGGAAGGCGCCGCGGTCGAAGACTTCATGCGCCCGGACCGGATCATCGTCGGGGCCGAGGATGAACAGGCCATTCTCCTGATGCGCGCGTTGTACGGCCCGTTCCAGCGCAACCACGAGCGCCTGATCGTCATGGATGTCAAAAGCGCGGAATTGACCAAATACGCCGCCAACGCCATGCTCGCCACGCGCATCAGCTTCATGAACGAACTGGCGAATCTGGCCGGGGCGCTCGGCGCCGATATCGAAATGGTGCGCCAGGGCATCGGCTCGGACCCGCGCATCGGCTACCACTTCCTCTATCCCGGCTGCGGCTACGGCGGTTCCTGCTTCCCCAAGGACGTCAAGGCATTGATCCAGACAGCGCGCGACGACGCGGATATCGCGCTCAAGATATTGATCGCCGTCGAAGAAGTGAACGACAAGCAGAAACATTGGCTGACCCGGAAAATCGTCACCAGATTCGGCGAAGTCAAAGGCCGGCATTTCGCCCTCTGGGGCCTGGCTTTCAAACCGGACACGGACGACATGCGCGAAGCGCCCAGCCGCGCGCTGCTCGGCGACCTGCTCGCCGCCGGCGCCACCGTCACGGCTTACGACCCCGCGGCCATGCCGGAAGCCCGGCGCGTTCTTGGCGACGAGCCGCGTCTGCGTTACGCCAACGCTCCACTGGCCGCCCTGGAAAAAGCCGATGCCCTGGTCATCGTCACTGAATGGAAAGAATTCCGCAGTCCCGATTTCGAGGCCATCAAGCGAATGCTGAAAGCACCGGTTATTTTCGACGGCCGTAATCTGTACGATCCCGGATTCGTCCGGAAACAAGGCATCGAATATTTCGCGATTGGCCGCTAAAGCCAATGGCTTCGTTCATGACCACTGGAAAAGCTTCCAATTGACTCCGCAGGCATCGCCCAAAAGCAACCTGATCCGCGGCGCGCTGTGGGCCGTATTTACCCGCTGGCTGACCAAGGCGCTTGGCTTCATCAACACGGTAATCATGGCGCGCCTGCTGATGCCGGAGGATTACGGCATCGTCGCCATGAGCATGCTGATGGTTGGATTCATCCAGGCTTCTTTTGACCTCGATGCTACCGTTGCCCTGCTCCGGAAGCAGAAAATAACACGTGAGGAAATCGACTCCGCCTGGACCTTGCGCCTCGTTCAGGGAATTCTTGCCGGAATAGTCATTTTCCTCAGCGCGCCGGTAGCCGTCCGTTATTTTGGCGAACCCAGGGTACTCGAAGTATTGTGGGTATTTGCCGCCTGCGTCGTGCTGACGTCCTTCAACAATGTCGCGCAAACCCTGGCGTTACGGGACTTTGATTTCACCATCGATTTCAAGATATCGACGATCGGTAAACTGGGGAGCGTCGTGGCCACCATTGCCTTTGGTTTTCTGCTCCTCGACTACCGGGCGCTTACCTTGGGCATCGTCACGGGATACATTGTATCGTTCATACTCGGTTATACCCTGCACCCCTACCGGCCGCGATGGGATACATCGAAAATCCCGGAGATATGGCATTTGACGAAATGGGTGCTCATTTCCAACATCGGCGGTTTCTTGTTGCGAAAAAGCGATGAACTCGCGGCTGGCCGGATTGGCGCCACGTCGGAATTCGGCATATATAACGTCGGCTCCGATCTCGGACAACTGCCCGTATCGGAAATCGGTCCCGCCATGCAGCGCGCCATATTGCCCGTTCTGGCTTCGATCAAAAACGATCGAGAGCGGACTCGTTTGGCCATTCTGAAAATCCTGTCATCGGTGGCTACCGTGATCTGGCCCATTGCCCTGGGTTTTTCCGCGCTGGCGCTCGACACCACAAAACTCGTTCTCGGCGAGAAATGGCTGGCCGCCGCGCCTTTTGTCGCTGTCTTTTCCATTACCTCGGCCCTGCTGTCGTCCGGCGGCCCGCTGCGATCATACCTGACCCTGCTCGGCCACACACGTGTTCAAAACACCGTGACCTGGCTCGAATTCTTCTGCTTTCTGGCCGCGGCGGTGCTGATCGTCCCCGCTCACGGCTTGCTCGGGCTGGCCTACGCGCGGGGAATAGGCAGCCTGTTCAGCATCGCGGGTCTTCTCTCCGCGTGCCACAAGTATTGCGGACTGCACTGGAAAAGCAGCCTGAAATACTGCTA
>JAISNE010000157.1 GCA_031276375.1 Accumulibacter sp. | reverse complement strand
GCGCGATCGCGCGGCCGGCGCAACACCCCCGCCGTCACCTCCGCGATTCTGGCGCGATACGCCCAGCACACCGCGAGGATGGCCGCCAACTGGATGACCACCTCGAAAACATCGGCGACACCGCCCTTGTAATCGAGCAAATCCCCGGCAACGATCAAGTGGCCGGTCGAGGAAATCGGCAGAAATTCGGTCAAGCCCTCAACGATACCGAGAATCAGCGCCTTGAGGAGAAACAGTGCATCCACGTGAACATCCGGAAAAAACGCTCATTCTATCAGTCGCCGGCGCCTGTCCGTCGTATCCCGGCGCTGTCCCCAGGGCAATCGCATTTAGCTTTTTTGGACGAGTCCGAGCAAGGAAGCGCGATAGTCCCGAGGCGGTTCACGAGGAAGCGTTACGCGAGCCTGCGGCTCGCATTGCGGGCGGGACGCTCCTGTTCGGAGGACAGAGGACAGCAACTGTGTTCAAAAGCAAGCTTTTTTTTGCAAGCAGGAGAAATATCGGTCATGGATAAAAGAGGACAGTCGGTTACCGGCGCTTCGCGCCGCAAATATTACTGTTTCCTGTCCTCTGTCTTCCGTCTTCCGAACAGGAGCGCGGGCGTCTCGCCCGCAAAAAACACGAAGCGGGCGAGACGCCCGCGCTCCAATGTTGTTTCACAGGCTCTCCTGATCCACAAAGCGGCCATATCGGCGCAGCGCGGGGAGTAGTACATCATCCGCATAGGGGCAGCCGGTCTGGCCGGGGTCGGCCTGCCCGGATTTTCCTGCTTCGTCGGGCGCGTGGGATTCGCCCGCGTCGAGCAGGGCGAGCAGCGCCTGGTATCCTGGCTGCCAGGCCCTCGCCTCGGGGAAGACCACGCGCAGTTCCTTCAGGATATCCATGCCGGAAAAATCAAGGTCGCCCCAGAAATAGAGGGGGCGGTCGTGACGTTCCGAGTACAACCAGTCGAGGAATCGCCCAGGCAAGGCGGCATTCCCGGCGAGCAGCCGGGGCGCGAAATAGACGGAACTGCCGCCCGGAGCGCGCAGTCGCCGCGCGACTGCCCGGTAGCCCGAGGCGAAAACGAGAAGGAAGCCCTGGGCCATTTCCATGCGTCCCGCCGCGAGGGACTCGAAAGTCGCGGCATTCTCGATGAACAGGATCGGCGCTTCGGCATCGTCGGCGCGCGCGGCGACAAGGAGTTGCACGGGCTTGTCGGGAAACGGGCAGCGCGCCGCTTGCAAGAGCAGGGCAACGGATTCCTGCTGTCCGTTCAGTATCTTCGACAACCCCCAGAACTGGCGGCTGGCGACTTCGTGCAGCATGAGGCTTGATTCGGCGAGCGCGGCGATGCCGATGAAACGCGCCAGGATTTCTTCCGGCGCGCGTTGGGAAATGGCGATGGGACGCGCGAGCAGCCGGTCCGCGAGTTCGCTCTCGCCGAAACGCGCCTGGACCGCCTTGCGCCAGCCGCGACTCCAGGACGTGTCCCTGGGATGTCGCCCGGTCGCCGCGCGGAGCAGTTTTTCCGCTTCTGGCGTGACGACGAGCCGTGGCCGCCGCTCCAGGACATCGAGGTCGCTCCAACGTTTGCGTTCGTCGAGTTTCAGCGCGAAGCCGGGCCGACCGCTCAAGGTTTCCAGCCACTTCCAGACCACGGCGCGTTCGCCGGGAAGATCGATGGCGAAAAACGCCGGCCAGTTTTCCGCGTCCAGGGGAAACGACAGCGCACGGGCGCGCTCGGCGAAAGGCTTGGCGTCGATACGGTCAACCAGGGCGTTCAACAGCGCCGCCACGGCTGGCTCGCGCATCCCGGCGAATCCTTCGTCATTCATGGGGCCGATCCATCGCCCGCCGCCGCCACGCGCCGCCGCGCTTCCCGCGCCAGGAATTCCTGTTCCGCCCTGGCCCGGACCGCCGCGCGGCGTTCCTCCCAAAGCGCGCGCAAGCGGTCTGTCTTGAGCCACGAGCTGTCCACCTCGGTCACTTTGTCCAATTCTCCGGAGGGGCGCGCGACTTTCATCAGGGAAAAGCGGTGTTCGAAGGTAAACAGGTCGAGGAGCGGGCCGGAAGCGCGGGACGGCATGGCCACGATCAACTGAAGGCCCAGGTTTTCGTTCAGGTAGCGCATGACGGCGGCGGTGCGCGCCTCGTCCATCTTGTCGAACGCTTCGTCGATCATCATCAGTTTCAGGCTGGCCGAGCGATCGAATTGCCGGAAAGCTTGCGCCAGCACCGCGGCCCGCACCAGATAGGCCGGCGTCATGAGTTCGCCGCCGGAAAAGGTCGCCATTCTCGCCAGCGAAGCCTCTCGCCCATCCTCGGAATACTTGCGGATATCGTACTGCCGGTAGTTGCGGTAATCGGCGATGTCCTTCAGGCGGCGCTGCGCGTGCTCGCGCTCCGGATCGAGGAGGAGTCTCTGGATATCTTCCAGCGCCGCGACGCTGTCATCGGAGAGCGCGCCGCCCTCCGGCGCGGTGAACAGGTCCACGGGGGTCTGTGTTTCCGTCAGTCGGCTGAGTTCCTCGAACAGGTCGTAGTACCGCTTGTATTCCTTCACCATCTGGCCGAATTCGATTTCGAAGCGATCCTCGCCGAAGCTCAATCGCTTGAGCTTGTCGTTGAGCCGCCGTAGCGGCTGTACGCCCTGTTCCACGGCGCTGCGCACGGCCAGGGCAAAATGGGCGCCGAACGTGTCGTTGAAACTTTTTTCGGCGGCCGCGAGTTCCTTGCCATTATTGAGGATGCGCACCTGGTCGAGCCGTTCGAGCATGGCGGCGATGCGCCCGCGCGCTTCGGGCATGCCGCCGTAGGCGCGCCACTCGTGTTCGTTTTCGGAGGATTCGCGGGGCTGGTAGGCCACTTTTTCGTCGAGGGAAGAGGCCAGCCGATTGTGTGCTTCAAGCTGCCGTTCAAATGCTTCGCGGCATTCACGATACAGGCTGGTTTGCTGGCGTCGCCGCCCATCGAACTGCTCGGCGACTTGTTCCGCCGCCGCCGCTGCGGCGCGCTGTTCCATCTGGATCGGGTTGAAATGGGGATTGAGGCGCACGGCCTCCACGAGACGAAGCCGCACCCTTTGGACTTCATCCTTGCGGGCGAGCAGTTCACTTTTTAACGCGGCGATGCGTACCGCTACTTCTTTCGCGCGGCCATTGGCTTCTCCGGCCATCCCGGATGCGGAGTTCATCAGTTTCAGGTGCCCTTCCTTGAGAAATTGCGCCCGCGCGACACGCCGCTCCAGCCCTTTGATGCTGGAATCATCGATTCCCGCCAGCTCCGCTTCCAGGGCGTTCAGGTGACGTTGCGTCTCGGCCAGGGTATCCAGCGGAGGAATGACGGGCGGCGCGACCAGGCGACGCAAACGATCGCTCCAGGCCGCAAGTTCCCCGGCCTTCGTCTTGAGCCGGGTGATTTCCTCCTGCTTGTTTCGGATTTCGCGCGCGAGACCTGCGGCGCGCTTACGCCGCGCTTCGCCGCCAAACGCCAGTTCGCCGTCATCGAGCCAGGTGGTAAACATGCGAAAACCGCCGGAAGCCATGCCATTCATCGTCAGCCCCTGCGCCACGCTGCGCAAGGCTTCGGCATCCTTCACCCTGACATGGCGGCCATAGCTGGCGACGAGGTAGGCTTGGGCGATCTCGTCCTCGATACGCAGTTCGTGGAGGATCGAATCGGCGGGGAGCGTCTGGCTGGCGGCGCGCCGTCTGGCCAGTTCCCCCTGTACGACCGATGCGACAAGCCCCTTCAGGTCGCGGCGAATGGACTGGATGGACTGAATGGCGCGCGCTTCATACGCTGCCTCGACCAGAATGACAAAGCGGTTGTTGCCCAGCAAGCCCTCGATGGCGTTCTGCCAGCGCGAACCTTCGCGGGGTTGCACCAGATTGCACAGCACGCGGGGCCGCGCGCCGGGATATTGGGATTCCAGGTGGCGAAACGCGATTTCCACCGGTCTTGGCAGATCCATTCGTCCCTCTTCCAGGCC
>JAISNE010000054.1 GCA_031276375.1 Accumulibacter sp. | reverse complement strand
TCTTTTTTCAACAGGCGATTGCGTTTGGCCTGACGATAATTTTTGTTGCCCTCAACAAAGGCAACAAACCCACGCCAACGCTCACCATCTTCACCGCCAGGAAAAGCGGTGAGATATTCATACGGAGTTCGATTTCCTTTTTCTTGGTTTTCCTTCGAAAGCACCAACACTTTATTGCTCTTGCTGTCATCAAAACTGCGCGAATAGGGGAGTGCATGATCGACTTCATAATAATTATCATGCAGCAAATTTTCGATGATAATCGGGCAAAGTGAATAGGCGCATTTGCCATTTTGTTCCTTATAAAGACGCCATTTTTCAAGTTCACCTTTCTTTGGTTTTTTGCCAAAGACTTCGATGAATCCATCAAAAATCATCTGGTTTTGAGCCTGGTATTCTTTTTGCCGTGCTTCAATGTCTCTCCTTCCTTCAATATATTTGTCTCCTTTTCCTTTTATTACCCGTTTTCCATTTTTTACCCAATATCCTGATAGCGGATTTGTCATATCACGCGCCATTTCAACGTGCACGGCAACTGGCAATCCATGACGACGTACAATGGCATTAACCACCTTGCGCGCCTGATTCAGGGCGCGCAGCACCACAGGATTGCGCGGAATATCCAGGTCATCGCGGAACACCATTTGCCCCTTGTCGCCACGCCCGCTGTAAAGCGGCAGCAGGTATTTTTCCTTTTCGCTGCCAGGCTTTTGCAACTGACTGTGATGATAGCCCGCAAACACACAGGCTTCATCGTAACGCTGCCCCTGTTCCATGAAAGGCAAAATCTTGTGAAGCGCCTCCAAGGAAAGGTTGCTGAATTTGTCGAAACTCAATTCCGAGAGCGCCGCCACCATTTTCTCGCCGCCGGGTAAGGAAAGTTTGCGCAATTCCCGCCCGACTTCCTCGTCCTCCTTGTAAACGGAAAGCACACGTGCAATTTCATCCAATTGCTGTGGATTGCCCGCCTGTGCCGCGCCCGCCATGCTTTGCCATTCTGTCGCCAATCCCTTCGCTTTCAGTTTTTTGCGCAGAATTTGCCAAGCAGGAAGCACTATAAGAACTTCATTTTCCGGATTTTCAGTGTTACCCGACAAACCAGAAAACCCAAAGCTATTCTCCGCCAGCAATCCAGAGGCAATGAGTTCTGCACGCAATTGCTTATAGGTCAGACTGTTTTCCTGCGCATAGGGTAAGAGCAAAGCGACTTTGCGTTCCTCGTCGTTCAACGGACGCAATTTGCCATCTACCACAATCCGCAAATTGTTGAGCCGGGTCAGCCATATATGCCGCTCAACAGTAAAGCTGGCTTTGGGAGCGCGCTTTACCCGTCTGCCAAATTGCCGTTCCAGAAAGCATTCCCCCACCATCCCCAGTAGCTGTTCACCAGAAAGCGCAGGCTTTTGTTGCCAGAAAAGTCCGCTCTTTCTGTCACCATTTCCCAAGATTTCCGTTTCCAAGGCCACATCCGCATATGGATTGCCGAACTCCCGTTGCTTCTCGAACAGATTTTTCAGCTCCTCGCTCAACAGCACACGAGAAAGTGCATTGGTGTAGTCGCCCCGCTTGTTGCGAAACGCCGTCAGCTTGTCCTGCTCGATTTCCCGCAGCAGCATCTCAGCGGGGCTGCGATAGTTCTTCTCTTCCATCAGCTTGCAGGTTCCCGTCAGACCCTGCTTGACCTTGCCGCCTTCGCCCTTGCTATCGGCCTCCGCCCGCTTTTCCTCTGCCTTGCTGATCCAGTGGAAGCCGCGATGCTTGACAATGTGATAAATTACCCGCGCCCATTCCTCTGGCGCAAGCAGGCGATTCAAACCTTCGACACGCAATTGCCACAAGTTTTTCTCTTTGTCCGCATACGGATTGTCCGGCAAGAAGAAGCCGGCATCGGCAATCAGGCCATGTCGTTTCAGCACCCGCGCCAGTTTCTTCAAACGCTGGGCACGACGCGAAAGCCGCCGCCGCGCCAGCCTTGCCATGCGCCGGGCAAGATTCAGCGATTCGCCCCGATCCGCCGTCTCCGCCTTGTCGAAAGCGCGCACTCCCAGATCGATGATGTGGTCTTCGGCCAGCAGGCCCCAGCCCACCGACGCAATGCCAATATCCAGACCCAATGTATAGCTCATGTTTTTCTCCTTGTGCTTGCCGTGAAAAGTGCTACAATCACCGTCATTGTAGCGTTCCGGGGTGAGAGCCGCTGCTACAATAAGGTCCGCCTTCGGGCGAGACCGAACCCAAATGCCCGGCACGAAAGTGCCGGGCATTTTTTGTGCGCCCGGCAGAGTGCAGTTATTTGACGGAGGAAATCCTCTACTCGCCCGGCAAGGAAAAGGGTGAGCCGAACGGCAAAGGTGTCGCGGGTGACTGTGGATATCCGGGAAGATACTCGCGGGCGCCAAGAGCCACCGGCATCGTGAAGCATCGGGATGCGCGCGAGGCAATCACCGGACGCTTTGTGCCCGCGAATATCATTGTCACTGTCATCTGAACCGTCAGCGCGGCACCAGGTGTTTTTTCCCATTGCCGATCAGGTCGGCGCGGCCCATGCGTCGCAGTGCTTCGCGCAGGAGCGGCCAATTTTCCGGATCGTGGTAGCGCAGAAAAGCCTTGTGCAGTTTACGCTGTCCGCCACCGCGCGCGGTATCGACGCGCGGCGAGGAGTGGCCGATTTTTTTCAGCGGATTGCGCCCGGTGTGGTACATCGCCGTGGCGATGGCCATCGGCGTGGGCAGGAAGGTCTGCACCTGGTCGAGGCGGAAACCGTTGCGCTTGAGCCACAGCGCCAGCGCGAGCATGTCTTCGCCGGAGGCGCCCGGATGCGCGGCGATGAAGTACGGAATCAGGTACTGCTCCTTGCCGGCTTCCCTGGAAAAGCGGTCGAACATCTGTTTGAAACGGTCGTAGACACCGATGTCCGGCTTCATCATGTGCGCGAGCGGCCCCGGCTCGGTGTGTTCGGGCGCGATCTTCAGGTAGCCGCCGACGTGGTGCGTCACCAATTCCCTGACGTATTCGGGCGAGCGCGCGGCGAGGTCGTAGCGCAGGCCGGAACCGATCAGCACGCGCTTGACGCCGGCCACCGCGCGCGCCTTGCGGTAGAGCTGGACGAGCGGCGCGTGGCGGGCATCCAGGTGGCGGCAAATCTCCGGATAAACGCAGGAAAGCCGCCGGCAGGCGGCCCCGATGCGCTCGTCCCGGCAGGCCATGCGGTACATGTTGGCGGTCGGCCCGCCAAGGTCGGAAATGACGCCGGTGAAGCCCGGCGTCTTGTCGCGGATGTCCTCGATCTCGCGCAGGATCGACGCCTCGGAACGGTTCTGGACGATGCGCCCTTCGTGTTCGGTGATCGAGCAGAAAGTACAGCCGCCGAAACAGCCGCGCAGGATGTTGACCGAGAAGCGGATCATCTCCCAGGCCGGAATCTTCGCGCCCGCGCAGGAGGGATGCGGCTGGCGCCGATACGGCAGGCCGAAGACGCCATCCATCTCCGGCGTGCTCAGCGGCAGCGGCGGCGGATTCAGCCACACATCCCGGTCGCCGTGCGCCTGCGCCAGCGCGCGCGCGTTGCCGGGATTCGACTCCAGGTGGAAAACGCGCGAGGCATGCGCATAGAGCAGCGGATCGTCCTTCACCTGCTCGAAGGAGGGCAGGCGAATCACCTGGCGCGAGCGATCCGGCCCGCGCTTCGCCGCGTGGACCGCGTGCAGACGGATGGTCTGGCCTGGCGGGACGGCGGACGGCGGAGCGCCGTCTTCCCGGATTTTTCCGTCATAAGGATTCGGCAGCCGCAACGGCGGCCCGGGCGCGTCGAGCGTCGTCGAATCGATCTCCTCCCAGGCGCTGTCCGGCCGCCAGCCGCGCGGAACCATGAAGGCCGTGCCGCGCAGGTCGCGGATGTCGGCGATGGCCTCGCCCGCCGCCAGCCGGTGCGCCAGCGCGACGATGGCGCGCTCGGCGTTGCCGTAGATCAGCAGATCGGCCTTGGCGTCGGGCAGCACCGAGCGG
>JAISNE010000020.1 GCA_031276375.1 Accumulibacter sp. | reverse complement strand
GCTGCCGACCTTAACCCTAGAGGAGATTCACAATGCAAAAGAAAATCATCGCACTGGCGGTTGCCGGACTGGTTTCGGGCGCTGCTTACGCGCAGACGAACGTGACGCTGTATGGCCGTTTCGACGTCGGCTACGTTTACAGCAAGTCTGACTTCAGCAAGTTCGCGGGTATCGAAAACGGCCCGAGCACCGGCGGCGGTTCGAGCCGTATCGGTATCAGGGGCGAGGAAGCCCTGGGCAATGGTCTGAAAGCCATATTCGAAGCTGAGTGGGGCAGCAATCTCGATGTGGGTCAAGCGGCGGTAAACGCGCGCTGGGCTTATGTCGGTTTGAGCGGCAATTTCGGGCGAGTGATCGCGGGCCGACTCAAGACTCCGACCGACTTGTATGCGGGTAGCACCTCCTTCAACGGCATCAACGGCTTGCTGCCGGTCAACCAGTTCCGCTCAAAGCTTAGTAATGGTGAAGGTATATTGTCCGGCGCCCGTTGGGACAACTCTATTGGCTATACCAGCCCGAACTTCTCCGGTGTCGAATTCACGGGTCTTTACTCTTTCGGCGAAAAGGTGAGCAGATCCGAAAATCCCAACGGTTATGGTTATGACTGCAACAGCAGTTCCAATCCTACCCCACCCCCCACCACCAAGACCACGTGTAATAAAAAAGCTGATGTCACTGACGCCGGCAGGCTGGGCCTCGGTGTGAAATATGCCAATGGCCCCCTGTATTTGATGGCGGCCTACGAACAACGCGCCGATGACGACAGCGTGAAACTGAACTGGGATAATACTCGACCTGGGAACATTCCTGCGGCTAACAACCGTGGCTACGGCGTCAAAGGATGGAACGTTGGCGGCAGCTATGATTTCAAGGTCGTCAAACTGTATGCCAACTATAGCCGCGTCAAGGCTAACCACGACGGTCTGGCCTACAACAGGCCAAACGTCGGCAGCGACAAGGAATCGTTGTGGTCCCTCGGCCTCGACGTCCCGGTCAGCCGCGTCGGCACGGTCTCGGTCGAATAATCGCAGTACAAGGATTATCTCCGCCGCGCCGTCAATTCGGGAAGCAAGACCAAGGGTTACGCCGTCAGTTACAAGCATGTCCTGTCCAAGCGGACCTGGGTGTATGCCTATGTGTCGCGCTTCGACAACGACCGCGGCCTCAACCAGGGCTGGGCCAAGACGGGGCAGGCGGGCGAAGACCAGACCAACTTCGTGACGGGTATCGTTCACCTTTTCTGATCTCTTTCCCATACCTGAAATCGCAAACGGGCGCGTCGAGCGCCCGTTTTTTTGCGTCCGGTATCGGCGCGCCCCTATACCCCCTCGCCCGCTTGCGGGAGAGGGCGCCCGAAGGGCGGGAGAGGGCGCCCGAAGGGCGGGAGAGGGCCGGCGGTTCCGTGACGATGAACGTTCGGGCAAGCCGCGCCGCCGTCCCTCATCTGCCTTCCGCGCCTTCTCCCTCAAGGGAGAAGAAGAACAAAAAGGAATCCAGGCGTCCCGTCTTTCTTGCGGGCGATGTTTCGCGCAAGGTTGCGCTCGATGGGCGGTTGATACTTGCCGCATCCCCGGAGAAAGCTCCGGACGCGCGCTGTACCGCCGTGCTCCCCTGGCCGGCTGGAAGCCGGCCCTACTTCCCGGTCGCGCGCCGTACCGCTGCTGTCTTCTGGTAATGAGCGCAGAAGACAGATGACCGAAGACAGTCATCTTGCGGCGCGAAGCGCCGGTAATTGACTGTCCTCTGTCCTCTGGCTTTCAACCTTGGCGGCGGCGTTCGTAGGCTTGCAGGTGCGAGTACGCGAGGCTCAGGCGGGGGGCGTCGATTTTTCCGGCGTCCGCCCGGTCGAGCATGTCGCCGAGGATGTGCTCGGCTTCGGTCGGTTTTCCGGCTTCCACGTCGCGCAGCATGGAGGCGAGTAGCGGCGAGTCGTGGGTGTTCAGCGTGTCGCGGCATATCTTGCGCCGCTTGTCGCTCAATACGTGGCCGTGGGCTTCGGCGATCGCCAGGCATTCGTCGAGCAGGGCGTTGATGTATTTTTTGCCGTTCCGCGTCGCCAGGATGGTTCCCACGTCGGCGCGCATCAGGCAGGTCGCTCCGGCCAACGTGGTCAGGAAAATCATTTTGTCCCACAGCGCATGAACGATGTCGTCGCTCAGCGAAAAATCGAATCCCGCCCCGGCCAGCAGTCCGGACGCCGTTTCAAGCGCCGGCGGAACCGTTCCGTCGAGCGCGCCGATAATCATGTCATGCGCCTGGTTCAGGTGCCGGATGGCGCCGTCCGGCTCCAGCGCCGCCGAGATCTGCGCCACGCCGCCGAGCGTGCGGTCGCGGCCAAACCGCGCGGTCAGCGCGTCGATGTGGCGCACGCCGTTGAGCAAGGGCGCGATGAGGCTTTGCCCGCCCACCGCGGGCGCGATCGCGGCCATCGCCGAGGCGAGATCGTAGGCCTTGCAGGACAGGATGATGAGTTCGAACGCCTCGCTCAACTGGTCTTGCGTGATGACTTTGGGGGTGATCCGCAAATCGCCGAATGGACTCGCCACGCGCAATCCGCGCTCGCGCATCTGCGCCGCCCGCCCCGGCCGGACGAGAAAAGTGACATCGCCGCCCGCGGCGTGAATTCTTGCTCCGAAATAACCGCCGATGGCTCCGGCTCCCAACACAAGTAGACGCATCGTTTTCTCCCCGATCGATCATGGCTCGCCGCCGCGGCGCGGCGGGCACGCTCCAGGGAGGCAGTATATACTTCCGCGTCCGGGTTTATGGTGTCACTACCTCGTTCAGCCATGTCCGCCGCCACCATCGCTACCACCGCCGCCACCGTTCTCCCCAGCGAATACGACAAAGCCACGCTGGGCCAGATTTTCACGCCGCAGATCATCATCGACTGCATGTTGACGCTCGTGCGCAATCACGGGCGCGTGCTTGAGCCGGCCTGCGGCGATGGCGCGTTTCTCAAGCATTTTCCGGGCGCGCTGGGCATCGAGGTCGATCCCCGCTGCGCGGCGCCGGGCGCCGAGGTGATGAATTTTTTCGAACTGTCGGAAGACGAGCGGTTCGCCACGATCATCGGCAATCCGCCCTACGTCCGCTATCAGGACATTTCGCCGGGAACGCGGCGTCTGGCGCGCGGCTCGGTGCTCGACAAGCGGGCCAATCTCTACCTCTTTTTCATCGAAAAGTGCCTGCGCCATCTTGAACCGGGCGGCGAGCTGATTTTCATCACCCCGCGCGATCTGCTCAAGGCCACGTCCGCCGTCCCGCTCAACCGGCTGCTTTTTGCCCAGGGGACGCTCACCGATTTCATCGACCTGGGGGATATGCATCTGTTCGGCGAGGTCTCGCCAAACTGCGCCATCTGGCGCTTCCAGAAGGGCGAGATGTCCCGCTGCGTCCGCTACGCGGCGCTCGATCAAGGCAAGGTAACGGATGGCTTGCGGCAGCCTCCGTGGGAAAAGCGGCGCTTCGTCGAATCCGGCGGACATCTTTTGTTGACGCGCCACGCCTACTCGCTGCGTCTGTCGGATATCGCTTTCGTCAAGGTCGGCGCCGTTTCCGGGGCGGACGAGGTTTACACCAGCGCCATCCACGGCAACCGGGATTTCGTCTGTTCCTCGACCGCCGCCGACGGCAAGACCCGGCGCATGATCTGGTGCGAACCCGGCGAACCGCCGCCGGCGGCGCTCGCGCGGCACAAGAAACGGCTGCTCGCCCGGCGCATCCGCCATTACGACGAAACGAACTGGTGGCAGTGGGGGCGCGGGTATTACCAGTCGGAGCTGCCGCG
>JAISNE010000431.1 GCA_031276375.1 Accumulibacter sp. | reverse complement strand
GCGATCACGTCCATTTCCACCTTGACGTCGGTCACCAGACGCGATTCGACGGTCGAGCGCGCCGGGCGGTGGCTGCCGAAACACTCCATGTAGACGCGGTTGAAGCTGCCGAAGTCGCGCGCGTCGTCGAGCCAGACGTTGGCCTTGCACACGTCCTCCAACGTACAGCCCGCCAGCGCCAGCGCTTTTTCGACGTTCCTGAATACCTGCCGGGTCTGGGCTTCGATGCCGCCCGCGACGACCTCGCCGTCGTCGCCGACCGCCACCTGTCCCGAAACGAAAACGAAATCGCCGGCGCGGGTCGCGGGGGAGAACGGACGGGCCTGGCGATCGGAGGCGACGGGAGATTGACCGAGCATTTCAACAGCAGACATGATGGACTCCTTTGTAAAAAAATTTCATCAATGGCACCAAAAAACCTCTTGACTCGCGGAAACGACGTGTCTAGGATTCATTGTCGTAATTTTATTACAAGGAGAGCCGACATGTCATCACTGTTTCATCGCAAGTGGGCAAAACGCATGATAGCCCTGGTCCTGTGTTTCGGACCGTTCGTTCCGGCGCCCGCCGCCGCCGCGCCGTCGGCGGCCAACCTGGCCATGATCGCCGAGCCGCAAACCCTGGATCCGATGGGGACGACGGCCGATCTGGTGGCCACCATCATGCAGCACGTTTATGAGCCGCTCTACACCTACGACGCCAAGTGGAACGTGGTGCCGATGCTGGCCGACGGGCTGCCCAAGGTTTCCGGCGACGGGCTGACGCACACCATCGCCCTGCGCCAGGGCGTCAAGTTCCACAATGGCCGGGAAATGGTCGCCGACGACGTGGTGGCTTCGCTCAAGCGCTGGATGGAAGTCTCGCCGCGCGGCAAGGCGGTGGCCAGGGATATCGCCTCCGTCGAGGCCAAGGGGCCTTACACGGTGGAATTGAAGCTGAAGACCCTGTACGCGCCGCTGCTCTCGCAACTGGCGCTGCCGACCAGCATGGCGGCCATTCTGGCCAAGGAAAGCATCGCGCCGCAGCTCAAGGACTTCATCGGCACCGGCCCTTACAAGTTCAAGGAGCGCCGGCCCGACCAATACACGCTGCTGACCCGTTTCGACGGCTACGTCGCGCGCAAGGAAGCGGCGTCCGGCTACGCCGGCAAGCGCGAGGCGCTGATCGAGGAACTGCGCTTCGTGCCGGTGCCAAGCGCCAACACGCGCGTCGAAGGCTCGCTCTCCGGCCAGTTCGACTTCGCCGACCTGCTCCCGGTCGAATCGATCGGCCGCCTGGAAAAGGCCGGGGCCTCGGTCGTGCCGATCATGACCGAATCCTTCGGATTCCCTTATCTGGTGTTCAACACCAGGGAAGGAGTGCTCGCCTCGCAAGCCATTCGCCTGGCGGTGCAAACCGCGTTCGGCGAGGGCGAGATGATGGCCGCCGCCTTTGGCGACACCCGGTTCTTCACCGTCGAACCGAACCACTTCCCGAAGGGCACGCCGTTCTTCTCGACGGCCGGCGCCGACAAGTACAACCAGCGCGACGCCGCCGCCGCCAAGGAGGCCGCCGCCAAGGCCGGCTACAACGGCCAGGCCGTGCGCATCATGGCCAGCCGCCAGTATGAATTCCATTACAACATGGCGCTGGTCATGGCCGAGCAGTTGAAGCGCGCCGGCATCAAGGCCGAGTTGCAGATCGTCGACTGGGCGACGCTGGTGCAGCGCCGCAACGATCCGAAGCTGTGGGACATCTACGTCACGCATTCCCCGGTGTTCCCCGAGCCGATGCTCTCGCCGCCGCAGTTGAACGAAGACGCGCCCGGCTGGTGGAGCAGCCCGGCCAAGCAGACGACGCTGTCCACGCTCAACCGGGAAATGGACCCGGCCAAGCGCGCCGCGCTGTGGGGCAAGGTGCAGCAGGTCATCTATGACGAGGTGCCCTACATCAACGTCGGCAAATTCAACAGCCTGTCGGCGCGTTCCCAGCGCCTGCAAGGCTACGTGCCCTCCGCCTGGCCGTTCTTCTGGAACACCGCGGTCGGCGGAAAGTAACAAAGCGAGCCATCCGGCAACGCCGCCCCTCGCAACGCAACCCCGTTCGTCCCGTCGCAAGCCGGGACGACGGGCCTGCCGCGGCGAGGGGGGTTGCGGAAACACAGGGAACACGACGGGAACGATCCGATGCTCAGATTCATTCTTGCCCGCCTGGGTGGGACGGTGGCCGTGCTGATCCTGGTGGCGGTCATGGTCTTCGCGCTGACCCGGCTGGCCTCCGGCGACCCGATCGCCGTTTTGCTCGGCGATCAGGCGAGCGCCGAGGATATCGCCCAGGTGCGCGTGCAGTACGGCCTGGACAAGCCCTTGCCGACCCAGTTCGGCTACTGGGTCAAGGAAGTCCTGCGCGGCAACCTGGGCCAGTCGATCTTTCTCCAGCGGCCGGTGACGCAGGCGCTGGCCGAACGCACCGAACCGACTTTCTTCCTGGCCCTTTTCGCCGTCACCATCGCCGCGCTGATCGGCATCCCCTGCGGGCTGGTCGCGGCGGTGTGGCGCGGACGCCCGGTCGACCAGATCTTCAGCGCCATCGCCATGCTCGGCGCCAGCGTGCCCAGTTTCTGGATGGGACTCATCCTGATCCAGATTTTCGCCGTCGGACTCGGCTGGTTCCCGGCCTCGGGCTACGGCAACCCCGGCGTGTCGCTGATCGAGCGCCTGCATCATCTGGTGCTGCCGGCCACCGTGCTCGGCGTGCTCAACTCGGCCTTGATCATCCGCTTCACGCGCGCCTCGATCCTCGACATCCTGGGCGAGGACTACGTGCGCACCGCCCGCTCCAAGGGACTCGCCGAGAGCGTGGTGATCCTCAAGCACGTCCTGGGCAACGCGCTGGTGCCCATCGTCACCGTCGTCGGCCTGACGCTGGCGCTGATGATCGGCGGCGCGGTGGTCACCGAGACGGTGTTCAACCTGCCCGGCGTCGGCAATCTCGTGGTGCGCGCGGTACTGCGCCGCGATTATCCGGTCATCCAGGGCGCGCTGCTGGTCATCGCCGGCATCTACGTGCTGATCAACCTGGTGATCGACCTGATCTACATGTTCGTCGATCCGCGCATCCGGGTGTAGGGCATCATGGAACAATTGACTTACGTTCTCAAGCGCCTGTTCGCGCGGCGCATCGTGCTGATCGCCGCGGTGACGCTGCTGCTCATCGTGGCGCTGTCGATCTTCTTTCCGTTCATCTCCAGCGTCGACCCGAACGGCATCTCGGTGATGGAACGGCTGAAAGCGCCGTCCGCCGAACACTGGGCCGGCACCGACGAACTCGGGCGCGACCTGACCATGCGCATCGTCTGGGGCGGCCGCTACTCGATCATGATCGGCATCGCCACCGCCCTGTTCAGCGTCATCGCCGGCACCGCGCTGGGCCTTCTGGCCGGCTTCTTCCGCCGCCTCGACGCGCCGGTCATGCGCGTCATCGACGCCATGATGTCCTTCCCCGACATCCTGCTCGGCATCTCGCTGGTCTCGATCCTCGGCGCTTCGCTGTGGAACGTCGTGCTCGCGCTCTCGGTCGTCTACACCCCGCGCGTCGCCCGCGTCGTGCGCGCCTCGACGCTGGTCATCCGCGAACTGCTGTTCGTCGACGCGGCCCGCGCGCTCGGCGTGTCCACGGCGCGCATCCTGTACGCGCACATCCTGCCGAACCTGCTCTCGCCGGTGCTGGTGCAATTCACCTTCATTTTTGCCTACGCGATCCTCGCCGAAGCCGGGCTGTCCTTCCTCGGCGTCGGCGTGCCGCCGGAAATCCCCACCTGGGGCACGATGATCGCGTCCAGCCTGCAATACGCCGACATGGCCTTCTGGACCATCGTCTTCCCCGGCATCGCCATCATCCTGACCGCGCTGTCGCTGCAAATCGTCGGCGACGGCGTGCGCGACATGCTCGATCCGAAACTGAGGAAATCGGCGTGATGGGAAAAAGCATTGACCACATTTTCGAGGTGTTCAGGTCGGTGGCAGATCCTGAAAAGGCCGCGCCTATGAGTGCGTATATGCGTGACCAGTTTTTTTTCCTCGGCATACCCACGCCGGAGAGAAAGAGGTCGAGCCGTGATTTCCTGAAAACGCTCGGCAAAAAGTCGGTCGATTGGGATTTCATTTTCGAATGTTGGCAACAACCGGAGCGTGAGTTCCAATACTTGGCGAAAGACTATCTGGCCAAGGCAAAGGCTGTTTTGACGCCATCTGATATGCCAAATTTGCGAGAACTTGTCATCCGTAAATCTTGGTGGGATACCGTGGACGGGCTGGGTGTGATCGTTGGCGACGTCGCGCTCCGTTACCCCGAAGTAAACGACACGCTGTTGAACTGGAGCGTTGATGAAAACTTCTGGCTTCGCCGTCTTGCCATTGACCATCAGCTTGGAAGACGGGAAAAGACCGACACGCTGTTGCTCGAACGTATTCTCATGAACAATTTCGGGCAGACCGAGTTCTTCATAAACAAAGCTATCGGCTGGGCTTTGCGGGATTACAGCAAGACCAATTCGGACTGGGTTCGAGACTTCATTGAAAGGCATCGAGGCGAAATGGCTTCGCTCAGTATCAGAGAGGCGAGCAAATACGTATGAACTCCGACATCCTTCGCCTTTCGGTGCGCAACTTGTCGACGTCCTTCATGACCGACCGCGGGCGCGTCGTCAGCGTTGCCGACGTTTCCTTCGACATTCCCGCCGGACACACGCTGGCGCTGGTCGGCGAATCCGGCTCCGGCAAGTCGGTCACCAGTCTCGGGCTGATGGGCCTGCACGGCAAGAACTCGCAGGCCATCGTCGGCGGCGAGGCGTGGTTCGTCCGGCGCGACGGGAAGCGCGTCGATCTTCTGGCGCTGCCGGAAAAAGAGAAGCGCCGCCTGCGCGGCAACGAGCTGGCGATGATCTTCCAGGAACCGATGACCAGCCTCAACCCGGTACTCACCGTCGGCGAGCAGATCGCCGAAACGGTCCGCCTGCATTCGGGCATGGATCGCGGCCAGGCGCTGCGGCACGCGAAGAAAATGCTCGATCTGGTGGAAATCCCGGCCGCCGAACGCCGCTTGCGCGAATACCCGCACCAGCTTTCCGGCGGCATGCGCCAGCGCGTGATGATCGCCCTGGCGATGGCCTGCAACCCGACGCTGCTGATCGCCGACGAACCGACCACCGCGCTCGACGTGACCATCCAGGCGCAGATCCTGGCGCTGATCCAGCGCCTGCGCAAGGAAACCGGCATGAGCGTGCTGTTCATCACGCACAACCTCGGCGTCGTCGCGCAGTACGCCGATCACGTCGCCGTGATGTACGCCGGGCGCATCATCGAAACAGCCGCCGTCGTCCCCTTGTTCGCCGCGCCCCGGCACCCCTACACCCGCGGCTTGCTCGCCTGCCTGCCCGGCATGGCCGCGCGCGGTCTGGCGGCCGGAGGCGCGCGGCCGCGCCTGACGGCGATCAGCGGCCAGGTGTGCAGTCCGTTCGACCCGCCGGCCGGCTGCGCCTTCGCGCCGCGCTGCCCGCAGCGCGCCGAACGGTGCGACGCGGCGATGCCGCCGCTGGCCTCGCTCGGCGCCGGCCGGCAGGCGCGCTGCGTCCGCATTTAGGAAATTCAGGAAAGTTCAGGAAAGGTCCCGCCATGTTCGTTTCAAACCACCTCCGGATGCGTCCAGGCGACGCGCGGGGAAAAACCCGCGTCCCCGCCGCGCGGGATTTCCTCCGGCCGCGGAGTTTTCCAGGCGGAGCCGGTTTCCGATGAACGGCGAAGCGCCCCCCCTGATCGAAGTGCGCGGCCTGCGCAAGTATTTCGGCTCCGGAAACGCCCCCATCCGCGCGGTCGACGGCGTCAGCTTCGCCATCCGCGAAGGCGAAACGCTGGGCCTGGTCGGCGAATCAGGATCGGGCAAGAGCACCATCGGGCGCCTGCTGATCCGCCTCGTCGACCCGACCGATGGCGAAATCCGCCTGCAGGGCCGGGACATCGCGCGCATCTCGCAGCGCCAGATGCGCCCGCTGCGCTCGCGCATGCAGATCATCTTCCAGGATCCCTACGCCAGCCTCAACCCGCGCATGCGCATCCGCCAGATCCTCGGCGAGGCGCTCGACACGCACGGCCTGGCCAAGGGCAAGGCGCGGCGGCAGGCGCGCATCGCCGAACTGCTCGACCTGGTGGGCCTTTCTCCCGAGTACGCCGAACGCTATCCGCACGAATTCTCGGGCGGACAGCGCCAGCGCATCGGCGTGGCGCGCGCGCTGGCCGTCGAACCGGGGTTCATCGTCGCCGACGAACCGCTGTCGGCGCTGGACGTGTCGATCCAGGCGCAGGTGGTCAATCTGCTCAGCGACCTGAAGGAGCGTCTCGGGCTGACCATGCTGTTCATCTCGCACGACCTCGACGTCATCGAATTCCTGTGCGACCGGGTGATCGTGCTCTACCTCGGCAGAATCATGGAAATCGCGCCGACCGGAATACTCTACCGGCAGCCGCGTCATCCCTACACGCGGGCGCTGCTCGCCGCCTCGCCGACGCCCGACCCGACGCAGCGTCCCGAGAACCGGCCATTGCTCGCCGGCGACATTCCGAGTCCGGCCGACCCGCCGTCCGGCTGCGTTTTCCGCACGCGCTGCCCGCGCGCGCAACCGGCCTGCGGCGAAACCATTCCGCCACTGACGGAAGTCGCCCCGGATCACTGGAACGCCTGTCCGCGCGTTTCGGAGGACAGCGGACAGATGACAGAGGACGGGAAAGGCGGGGCGCGCGACGATTTTGACACCATCACACAAGGAACCTCATCATGAAATCCGTTTCATCCACGTTGGCCGCCGCCCTCCTCGACCGCGGCTGCAAAGGCTTTCCGCCCGCCGCCGCGGCGTGCCGGATCGACGAAATCGGCGCCCGGCGCTGGAACGTCCTCGCCGGCGACCTCGGTTTTCCGATCGCCCTTTTGCGCGAATCGGCGCTCGCGCACAACATCGCCTGGATGCAGGAATTCGCGCGCGCGCGCGGCGTCGACCTCGCGCCGCACGGCAAAACGACGATGTCGCCGGAACTGTACCGCCGCCA
>JAISNE010000347.1 GCA_031276375.1 Accumulibacter sp. | reverse complement strand
CGCAAGAAAGGCGCGAAGGCCGTATCCAGAGGACGGGAAACGGAAGACAGAGGACAGTCGATTACCGGCGCTTCGCGCCGCGATATGACTGTCTTCGGTCATCTGTCCTCTGGATTGCCACGTCGCGCGGCCCGGACAATGACGGCGCGGTCAAACCAGTGCGATACGCCGAAAATGACCAAAATCCTGACACGTCGGACTTGAGTATCAACGGCCTGTCGATCGCAGCCTGATGTGGCGCCTGATACCTGATACCTGATACCCGAAACCCGAAACCCGACACCTGATCTCAGCAGCCTCCGCTGGAACTGGACGCCCCCAGAAAACCGGCCAGCCCCCTGGCTTGCCCGCAAAAGTCGGTGGTCACCTCGGCGATTCCCTCGACGGGGTTCCGCGTGCCGCTCCAGGAGAGACTCAGCGCGTCCGCGTCGAGAAAAAGTCCGCGCAAGTCGCCGATTTCATTCCGCTCCTGCCGGATCAGCGCGCCATGACGGCTCCGGATGCTTCCTTCGAGCAGGTTGCCGGCGATCCTGGCCGACGATTCGGCGCCGCGCACGTCGATGCCGCTGGTATTGATGAGGGTGTTGTGCGCGATCAGGATGCTGGATGACTTGAAGACGTCGATGCCGGAATCGTTGCAGTGAGCGACGATATTGTTCGCCACCCGCGCGGAACGGTGCTCGAAGCGGCAGTCCCCGTCCCGGCACAAAGCCTCCACCGTTCCCCCGCCCCCGAGCGAGATGCCGACCCGGACGCCGGGACGCGAAATGGCCTCGGGCGTGCAAATGATCAGATTGCGCTCGATGACGCCTCCCCGGCTGTTTCCCTTCATGAACATTCCGTATGACACCCGGTTGCCGTCGCTCTTGACGAAACGCGCGATCAGATTGTCCTCGACGCGCCATCCGTTCGCGCCGACCAGATCGAAGAAGGTCACGGAAAGCAGGGTATCCCGCGGGCGACGGCCGAGCAGCGTGTTGAATTGCAACAGACCCTCGTCGGGCCAGGCGCCGCCTTCGCCATTGACCTTGACGTGCGCGTTGAAGTCCAGCATCCGGTTGTTGCGGATGATCGTATGCCGGGCCTCCCCGACGACATGAAACGCATGGTCGCAGTACCGGTCTTCCTGGCACGCGCCCTCGAAATCGAGATTCTCGAAGATCCAGTACGGTTTGCTGACCTTGATCGTCGCGCTGACATCGCGCGCCAATAACACGACTTCGCCGGTCCGCGCCGCCCGCACGGTGATCGGGCTGCCCGCGCCGCCGGCCGTTCCCGTGTCCAGGCGCTTCCGGATTTCATAGCGTCCGGGCAGTATTTCGATGGTCTGCCCCGGCCGCGCGGCGCGCATGGCTTGCGCGAGTTCCTCGGCGCTGCCGACGTGGATGTCGGCCGGCAAGGCGATGTCGCCGGGAACTTCACGCTGCCCCTTGCCAAGCGTGTCCAGCACTCCCTCCACCGGACGCGCGTAGCGGCGCTCGACGGCGTCGAGCACCGGCAAGGCCGCGAGTTCGAGCCGGGTGTGGCCTGAAAGGCGTTTTTTGGCGTAGCGAAGCAGTTCGTTCGGCGTTCGCCCCCAGTACAAGCCTTCCCCGGAGCCATCGACGATTTCGGGAAAGAACATGTCAGCGTGGCGCGCGACATACCAGAGCGCCACCAGGCCGCCGGCGAAGAGCAGCAGGAAAATCAGGACGATCCTGCGAAGTTTTTTCAGAAATGGCATGGCCGTTGGATTTTCGGAAGTGGTGGACGTTCGAGCCGCGGCCGTCGATCATGCCATTTTCCGCTGATCGAGACGCTGGCGAAAGACTTCCCGCCAATCGCCGCGAAAAACCGCCCTCCAGGCGTTCAGCATGTTCTGCCGCGAATATTCCTTCCGCACCCGTTCCGCGCCGGCTTTTCCCCATGCTTCCCATTCGTTCCCGTGTTCCAGCGCATGCCGCAAGGCGCGCTCGAACGAGGCGTCGTCGGGTCTCGCCAGGCATCCGCGCGCCGCGGCGGGAACGATCAGGCCGACGTCGCCGACGTCCGTCGCCACCACGGGCATGCCGCAGGCCATCGCTTCGAGCATGGCGATCGGCAATTGTTCCGTGTCCGAGGACAGGGCGAACAGGTCGAACTCGACGAGAGCGGCGAGCGGATCCTTCAGATAGCCCGTGAATTCGATCGCCGATCCAGCCCCCGAATCCCGCGCCAGACGCTCCAGCGCCGTCCGTTCGGGACCATCGCCGACGATCGCCAGCCGCGCCGGAAAGTCCCGGCAAACGGAGGAAAAGGCGCGTATCAGGCGAGCGATGTTCTTTTCCGCGCGAAGCCCCGCCACCGTCCCGATGACCGTTTCCGGCCCGCCCGTCCCCATCCGCTCCATCCGCCGCGCGTGGCGCGCGCGCCGCGCGGCGATGCCGTCGAAATCGACTCCGTTGGGGATGAAAGCGACCCTGGAAGGCGGCAGATGCCATTCGGACAGGGCCGCGCTTTCCAGCCGGCGCGACGCGACGATCACCGGGACGCGCCGCCAGCCAAGCAACGCGCGGCGCGTCCAGACCCGTCGCGGCAGCTGGCCTTGCGCCTCGTCGGGGCCAAAGCCGTCCTCGACGTGCAAATGCTCCGCCACCGCCGGCGTGTTGGCGGCGGCCCATTCGATGGCGCCCCAGTTGTAGGAGAGCAGGAGATCGGGTTTTTCCCGCCGCAAAAGCTCGCGGAAACGCGCGCGGTTGGCCAGCCCGCCGCCGCGCCGGTTCGCCACGCGCAACGCCTCCCAGGCAAGGCCGGGCGACAGGCGTTCCCCGGCCTCGTAACGGTCGTCCATGGCCACGATCCGGTGCAGGAAGCCTTCTCCACTCATGGCGTTGGCCAGTTCGACGAAACGCGCCTGCGCCCCGCCCAGGGCGAAAGTCGAAAAGGCGTGCAGGATCGTTCGGCGGCTCGCGGACATGGACTTTCGCCGTCCCGGTTCAGGCCGCGGGCCGGATTTGGGCAAGAGCCGTGTCCGGGCGCTCCGCCTGGCGCAGGAAAGCGTCGAACATGATCATCAGCCACAGCGGAGTGGAATGGTCTCTCAGCCCGTCGAGGTGCTCGTTAAGCATGCGCCGCAATGCGTCCATGTCGAAGAAGCCGGCGTCCCCCATGCGTTCTCCCTGGACGACCTGGCGCGCGCGCGCGACGAGCGGTCCCCGCAGCCAGCGCGCCAGCGGCACCGAGAAGCCCATTTTCGCCCGATACAGGATGTCGTTCGGCAGGCGCTTTTCATTGGCCTTCTTGAGCAGCCACTTGCCTTGCAGTCCGCGGATCTTCATCTGCCGGGGCAAGGTCGCCAGCCATTCGGCCAATTCGTGATCGAGCAGCGGTTCGCGCACTTCGAGCGCGTGCGCCATGCTGGCCCGGTCCACCTTGGTATTGATGTCGCCCGCCAGCCAGGTCTTGTAATCGAGATACTGAATCAGCGCCAGCGGATCGTCGGTCTGGCCGCGCCGCGCGTGAGCCTGGAAGACTTCCAGCGCCGAATAGCCCGCCAGTTCGCCGCGCAGGCTCGCGGAATAGAAACGTTTCCTCGTTTCCGCGCCGGTAAACGACACGCTGTGCAAATACGCCTCGACCGGGTCGAGCGAGAGCGCCTGCAAGGTGGTCTTGGCGCGAAACATCCGCGGCGCCCAGTCCGCCTTGGGATACAGGCGTCCCAGCAAACCGAACAACGGCCGTCGGAGCGAGAGCGGAATCGCCTCGCGCCAGCACTGTTCCATCAGATGCATCCGGTAGCGGCGGTATCCCCCGAAGCCTTCGTCGCCGCCATCCCCGGAAAGCGCCACGGTGACGTGCTTGCGCGCCAGTTGGCAGACACGGTACGTCGGAAAGGCCGAACTGTCCCCGAAAGGCTCGTCGTACAGCCAGGCCAGCGTATCGATGAGATCGAAGCCTTCTCCATTGACGATTTCGAGCCGGTGGTCGGTCCGGTAGCGGGCGGCGACTTGCGCCGCGAATCCGGATTCGTCGAAGCTCCGATCGTCGAAACCGATGGCGCAGGTGCGCACGGATTCGCCGGCGGCGCCGGCCATGCTGGCGACGACCGCGCTGGAGTCCACTCCGCCCGAAAGGAAAGCGCCCAGGGGCACCTCCGCGATCATGCGCAGACGGACGGATTCGTCGAGGCGGCGCAGCAGCTCGGCCGACGCGTCACGTTCGTTCAGCCGGCCGTCCGGCGCGAAGCGGATGTCCCAGTACGGCCTGGGCGGCGGGAGCCGGGTCATTCCCCGCGCGATGGTCAAGGTATGCGCCGACGGCAGCTTGAACGCATTCCGGTAAATGCAGCGGGGATCGAGCACGTAGCCGAGCGTGAAAAAATCATCGACGGCCGGCAGGTCGAGCGCGCGGCGAAAACCGGGATGCGCGGTCACCGCCTTCAGTTCGGAGCCGAAAACGAAGGCGCCGTCGTCGAGCAGGCTGTAATGCAGCGGCTTGACGCCAAACCGGTCGCGCGCCAGGAAGAGAACTTGCCGATTACGATCCCACAGGGCAAAGGCGAACATGCCGCGGAATCGCTTGACACACTCTTCTCCCCAGGATTCCCAGGCATGCACGATGACCTCGGTGTCGCTGCGCGTGCCGAAGCGATGTCCAAGCGATTCCAGTTCGGACGAGAGTTGCCTGAAGTTATAGATTTCGCCATTGAAAACCACGGCAACCGACCCGTCTTCATTGAACAGCGGCTGCTGCCCCGTCGCCAGATCGATGACCGACAGGCGCCGGTGCGCCAGCGCGACGCCGGGTTCGAGATGCAGCCCCGATTCATCGGGACCGCGATGCGCCTGGATATCGTTGATCCGTTCGAGCAGTTCGCGCGAAAAACCGCGCCTCCCGCGCGTATCGAAAAGACCGGCTATGCCACACATGACGGATTACTCATCTGGTCGGGAAATTCAACGTTTGGCCCGCATCGCGTCGAGCACGCCGAGCAGGCGGGCCGAGTTCGCCTCGACGAAGGAGCGCAGGGCCACCTCGCCTCCATCGCCTCCATCGCCTCCATTATCCCGGCTTTTTTGCGCGTACAGGACAATCACGGCGGAATCGTCCCCGCGGCCGCCGAGCAGGGCGAGCGCGGTCAGTAGCTTGGCCTCGACGTCGCTGGCCGTCAGGCGGCCGTCGATCCAGAAAAAAAGACGCGTCACGAGCCGCGCTTCGCCGTCCGCGCCGCCCGCCCGCAGCTCGGCCGAACGCATGCGCGCGGAGCGGCCGGAAAACATCATGTCGACGCTCCCGGAAGCGACTTGCGTCCAGACGCGATCGTGGCTTTTGACCAGCACGTTCTCCGAACTGATGAGCTTGCGCTCGTGGTTTTGCTGGCGGTAGTAGGCGATGTACAGTCCAACGGTCTGCCCGCGCGCCGAATAGAGGCGGTTTTGCTCGGCCGACGGATGGCCATAGGCCGGTTTCCATTCCGGCCCCGGCATCGCGCCACCCGCTTGCCAGCCGTCCTCCAGCCGGGTCATGTCGGGAAAGACCGGCGGCGGCGCGGCGGCGCGGCGTAACAGATACCACTCGCCCAATGGCGCGGCCGCCAGCGCCAACGCCGCGATGGCCGCGCTCTTCCAGTAAGCGCCCGCGGGCGGCGCGGCGATTTCCGGCGCCGTTTGAACAGGCTCGTCCGGCTTTCCGGAACGATCGGCGTCGGACCAGCGTCCGCCGATGGCGAACATCAGGAGGATCACCACCCCGAAAAACAGCCAGCCGTAGATGAGATGGTCGACTCCGCTGGCCAGCGCGTTTCCGGAAAGATGACCGAGCATGACGATGAGATAGGCGCGCAGCCAGTTGGCGAGCACCGGCACGACGAGGGAAACGGCGACGAAGGCCAGCCGGCGCTTCGGCGAACGGTAGTTCAGATAGGCGAAAAGCGTCCCGAGGCTCAGCGAGGCGATGATATAGCGAACGCCGCTGCACGCTTCCACCACCGACCAGCTCCCGGAGGGAATGACGAAGCGCAGGCCTTCGTGGAATACCGGGACGCCGCTCAGGCGCAGCCCGATGACCGTGAACATCGCCGTCCATTCCATCAGTTTCGGCATGGCGAACTCGCCGAACGGAACGGAAAAATAGAGGAAAAGCAAGGGAAAGGCCATGTTCCAGGCAATACGCCAGCCGAGAATGGCCGGAACGATCAGGATCACCAGCGTGACCAGGGAAAACTGGGCCGCCACGCCGACGGTCGCCAGTTGTCCCAGCAGCCAGGCGAAACTTCCGGCCAGCAGCAGCGCGATCGTTCGCCGGTCCGGGCGCGGCGTCATCGACGCCAATCGGCGGCGGATTCTCCAGATCAGCCAGGCGGACAGCGGGGCGATGAGAAACCCGTGGGCAAACGTCTCCGAACGCGCCCATATTCCGGCCATCGCCATCAGCGTATGGCGAAACAGAAAGAGCGCCGCCAGCAGCGCGAGCAGCAAGGCCGGCCAGGCCGCCCGCCAGCCCCGGCTCCAGCGCGCGGCGTCATCGCGGCCGGCCCGCGCCGGAACTGGCGGCGCCTCGGTCATGGCATCGCGGCCAGATGAGGATCGATCGCCGAAAGGTGGGCTTCCCAACTGTAGCGATCGAGCACCCGGCGCCGGGCCGCCTCGCCGATGCCGGCGCGCCGCGCCGGCGAATCGAGCAATCCGCCGATTTGCCGGACATGCTCGTCGGCGCTGTCGGCCAGCAGGAAGTCCCGCCCGGCGACGGCGTCCACCGCGCCGCCGCAGCCGCTGGCGACGACGACCGGCCGACCCATGGCCATCGCTTCCAGCACCTTGTTCTGGATGCCGCGCGCGATGCGCAGCGGCGCCACGACGACGGCGGCGTGGCGCAGGTAGGGGCGCACGTCGGGCACCGTGCCGCTGACCGCCACCCGCTCGCCGGCGAGCGCCAGGACCGCGGCGGCCGGGTTGCGCCCGACGATATGGAAGCGCACGCCGGGCCGGGCTTCGAGCCGTGGGAATATCGCCTTGGCGAACCACTCGACCGCGTCGACGTTCGGCCAGTAGTCCATGGCGCCGGTGAAGACCAGCGGAATTTCGCCGGCCGCGTATGGCGACGCGAACTCGTGCCGCGGCGAAAAATAGTCCGAATCGACACCGTTGCGCATGGCCGACACCTTGCCGCGGAATTCGGGCGCCGAGCGCAGGAATAGTTCCGTCTCGTTCTCGGTGGAGAAGAAAGAGTGCGCCGCCGACGCGGCGATTCTCCGCTCGAAGGACAGCAGCCGCTCCCCCTCGCGCCGGTAGATCCACGACAGCGGCCAGCGGCGCGCCGACGCGTACTGCGTCCACTTGGCCGAGTCGACGTCGCAGAAATCGACCAGCGTTCTTTCGCCCGGAAAGGCATCGAGATATTGCGCCATCGCCGCCGAGAAAACGACGGCGGCATCGATCCCGCGCTGCTCGATCGTCCTGTTCACCCACGCCCGCAAGCGGCCGTCGCGGTAATACGGCAGGCTCAGGGCTTCGCCGCCGAACAGGCCGCGCAGGCTGCCGAATCTCGCCAGCCCCGGCGACAGACGCACGGCGCGAATCTCCTCGCAGAACTCGCGCAGCTTGTCGACACAGGCTTCGTCCAGCGGATCGTCGATGAAAGTGCCCAGAAAAATCCGGTGTTTCGCCGCCAGATGCCGGAGCAGATGGAACGAGCGCACCTTGTCGCCCTTGTTCGGCGGATAGGGCAGGCGGTGCGCGAGATACAAAAGATTGCCCATGAATTATCCGAGATTGCGCACGATGAACGGCCCCAGCCAGTTGGCCACGCCGACCGGCAGGCGCCGCCAGGCTTCGATGAACAGCCGGAATCTGGCGTTCGACGGGTTGTTCCGCGGAATGGCTTCGCGCCGGTAGAGGCGGTATTCGTAGTACAGCGGGCGAGGCTCGAACCCCCAGTTCTTCTTGAACGCATACGACCCCGTTCCCCGCTTGCTGCGCCCGTAATCGAACACCTCGATGCCCCGCTCGCAGGCGCGGCGCATCAGTTCCCAATACTTGAAGTCATTGCCGGCCAGCTCGCGCGCGGCCACGTCGTCGCCGGCGTGGTACGGCAGAACCTCGTTGCGGAAATAAAAACTGAGCACGCTGCTGATCGCCCGGCCGCGCGCGTCGGTCACGGTCAGGACATCGCAATCCCGGCCGAACACTTCGATGAGCTTCCGGAAATAACGCTTCGGCAAGGCGGGCGTTCCATGCCGCAGGACATTGTCGGCGTAGAGCGGGAAAAACCGCTCGATGTCGCCGTCGATCGCGCCGCGCAGCCCGTTCCCGATGCCCTTGCGCACCATCGCCCGCTGCTTGCGGGGGATCGCCCGCAGGTTGGCTTCGATGTCCGGAGCGATGGCCTTGCGGAAACAGACGTAGAGATCCTGTGTCGGCCAGTCGGCGTGGCGGCGATGGAAGTTGCGCAGTTCGAGGTGATCGACGCCCAGCTCGCGGGCGATTGCCTGTGCCTCGTTTTCCAGCGCCTCGGCGCTTTCCTCGCCGCTGGCCGCGACGCCGCCGTAAACGGCGAACGGCAGCGAGACGAGGGCGTTGCCGAACAGGAAACTCTTGACCTGCGCGAGCGGCAGCACGCCTTCGATCGCGCCGTCCCGTTCGGCATAAAGGAAATGGGTCGGGTGCCGGAATACGCCGGAAACGATGTCCCGCCAGCCGGCGCGATGGAAAAACGTCGCTTGCGGGCAGGCGAAAACGAACTCGTCCCAGCGCCGCGCGGCTTGCGGGTCGCCGCTTTCGAGCCGTTTGACGGTCAGCGGCGCGGCGGTTTTTTTTTCGCCGTGAAAAGTCATTCGGGATTCATTCGGGAGTCATTCGGCGGCACCGCCGGAAAGAAAGATTGCGTCCATCCGCCCCCAGCGGAAATCGTCCAGCAAGCGCCGGATGCGCGCCCCGGCGCGTCGCAGGTTGAGATAATGCCGGAACCGTGTTTTCAGGTCGATCCCCGGAATTCTCGGCTGTTCGGGATCGATTTCCCAGGGATGGAAATAAAAGACCGCCGGCTGTCCATCGCGGCGGTTGATCCGCTCCAGCAGGCGGCGCGACACGGCGTAGGGCATCAGCCGGAAATAACCGCCGCCGCCGGCCGGCCAGTTGCGCGCGAAAAAACGGACGGTCGCCGGCGGAATCTCCAGCAGGCCGCTTCGCGCCCGGTGCGCGAAGCGCGGCGCGTCCGGCGCGCCGTAGTGATCGTGGCGTATCGGATAGACGCTCGAACTGTACAGATACCCGGCCCGCGCCAGACAATCGAAGGCCCACGGGGTTTTCTCCCCGAGCGAAAAACTCGGCGCGCGGTAGCCCTTGACCGGCCAGCCCGAGAGGTCTTCGAGCAGTTTTTTCGACGCCTCGACATCGGCGAAAAAAGCGTTTTCGTCCAGATCGCCGGCGCGCTGGTGGCCGTAGCCGTGGCTCGCCAGTTCGTGGCCGCCATCGACGATCCGGCGAACGAGACGCGGATGGCGTTCGGCGATCCAGCCCAGCGTGAAGAAAGTGGCCTGCGCGCGGCATTCGTCGAGCATCGCCAGGATACGCTCGACGTTGCGCTCGACCCGGCACGCGCGGCTGTCCCATTCATCGCGGGCGATGTACGGGGCGAACGCGGAAACCTGGAAATAGTCCTCGACGTCGATCGTCAGGGCATTGACCAGCGGCGGAC
>JAISNE010000290.1 GCA_031276375.1 Accumulibacter sp. | reverse complement strand
CGCCGAGCCTGTGCAATAATCTTGCGAGCGTCCGGTCTCTTTGCCGGCGGTCTTGCGGGAGGGACGCTCGCGTGGCGTTTCGGGGGACGCCGGCGGCCGCCGGATTTTCACTTCATCCTTGGGGGATGTGCCATGACTACCAATCTTTGGATTCTTGCCGGCCTGCTTGTCGCGCTGATCGTTTGGGTCGTTGCCATTTATAACGGTCTCGTTTCGTTTTCCAACCAGATACGCAACGCTTTTTCGCAGATCGACGTGCAGCTTCAGCGGCGTTACGACTTGATTCCCAATCTGGTCGAGACGGCCAAGGGCTACCTGAAACACGAGCGCGAAACGCTGGAGGCGGTCATTGCCGCGCGCAATGTGGCGCGGGCGGCCGCGAAGAAGGCGGGGGCGGATCCTTCCGTCGCGGCCATGCGCGAACTTCAGGGCGCGGAATCGGCGCTTGGCGGGTTGCTGACCCGGTTCTTCGCCTTGTCCGAGGCTTATCCCGATCTGAAGGCCAATCAGAACATGGCGCAGTTGCAGGAGGAACTGGCGTCTACCGAAAACCGCATCGCTTTCGCCCGGCAGGCCTATAACGATGCGGTGATGCGTTACAACGTCAAGCGGGAATCCTTTCCGGATACCGTCATCGCTTCGACTTTCGGTTTCAAGCCGGTCGAGCAGTGGGTGACCGACGATCCCGCCGCCGTGCGCAAGAACGTCAAGGTCAGTTTTTCCTGACCGCTGCCGGAAAGGCGCGCCGTCATGGATTTTTTCGGCGAACAGACTCGCGCGCGGCGTAAAACGCGCTGGCTGGTGTTCTGGTTTCTGCTCGCGGTGGTGGGTATCGTCATTGCCGTTCATGTGGCCGTGACGCTGGTTTTCGCCGTGTCGGACAATGGTTTTCAGGCCATGAGCCGTGGAACGCACAACGAAATTTTTTTCCACTGGCGGTTCTGGGACGTTCCCCGTTTTTTCTGGACGTTCGCCATCGTCGGCGGCATGATCGCGCTGGCCTCGCTTTACAAAATCCACCAGATTTCCCGCATGGGCGGTGTGTCCATCGCGCTTGAACTGGGCGGGCGTCCCGTCCCGCGCAACACGGGCGATCCGCTGGAGCGGCGGCTGGTCAATGTGCTCGACGAGGTTTCCATTGCCGCGGGCATTCCCGCTCCGCAAGCCTTTGTTCTCGACGATGAACCCGGCCTGAACGCTTTCGCGGCGGGCATGAATACCGGCAATAGCGTGGTGGCCGTCACGCGCGGACTGCTCGACAGGCTGAACCGCGATCAGTTGCAGGGCGTGATCGGCCATGAAATCAGCCATATCGTCAATGGCGATTCCCGCCTGAATCTCAGGATCGTCGGCATCCTGCACGGCATTTTTTTCCTGACGCTGGCGGGGCGCGTTCTGACCAGGGCGCGGGGCAGGAATTCCGGCCCGATTCTCTCGCTTGGCGTTCTGCTTTTTCTGATCGGCGGCATCGGCATTTTTTTCGGCCGGCTGATTCAGGCCGCCGTTTCGCGCGAGCGCGAGTATCTGGCCGACGCTTCCGCTGTCCAGTTCACCCGCAATCCGGCCGGATTGGCCGGCGCCTTGCGTCAGTTGCTGGATTTTGGTTCAAGGATCCAGCACCCCAGGGCGGAAGTCGCCAGTCATTTTTTCTTTGCCGCGGGGAGGGTTTCCCTTGGCGCGCTCTTCGCCACGCATCCTCCGCTCGAGGCGCGTATCGCCCGGATCGACAAGAACTTTGTTCCCGAGCGAGCGCCTCGACCCCGGCCGGCCGTGGAGGCCGCCGCGATGCGGCCCGAGGCAAGCTCCAGCGGCGTTTCTTTCCTGAACGGCATCGGCGCGTCCGGCCCGGCGCAGATGAGCGCCGCGCAGGCCCTGCTGGCGACGCTCCCGGAATCCTTGCGTGACGCCGTGCATCATGCCGAGGAGGCGCGGGCGGTGGTGTACGCCCTGTTTCTGTCTTCCAGGACGGAAATCCGCGAGGCGCAACTTTCCGCCGTGCAACGCGCCCATGCGCCCGCGCTGGCCGAAACGGCGCGCGCGCGGGCGCAATGGCTGTCGCGGCAGGGCGCGCGCTACCGTTTGCCGTTGCTGGATCTGGCGCTGCCGACCTTGCGCGAACTCGCCGCGGAAGAACGGAACCGTTTTCTGGAGACGGTCGACGCGCTGATAAAAGTGGACGGCCGCGTTTCCGCTTCGGAATTCGCGCTGCGCCAGATTCTGAAAAGCGCGCTGAATCCGCGTAGAACTTCCCGCGCGCCGATCAGGCTGGAGCATTTGAACCGGGACATCGGCGCCGTGCTCGCCCTGCTCGTTCATGTCGCCCATCCCGATGGAACCAGCGCCGCCGCCGCGTTTCATCGTGCCGTCACGTTGGCCCCGACCAATGGCCCCTGGAAATTTCCCGAACCGGAAATCCCGCGTCCGAAAATCGTGGAAGCCGCTCTGGATCACCTCGCCCGCGCCGCGCCGCGCTTTCGGGAAAAACTGCTCGCGGCCTGCGTCGCGGCGATCGAGCACGACGGAAAAATCACCGTCGCCGAAACCGAACTGCTACGCGCCCTCGCGCAAAGCCTCGATTGCCCAGTGCCGATTGGTTCGGAGGACAGAGGACAGAAGACAGAAGACAGTAATATTTGCGGCGCGTAGCGCCGGTAGCTGACTGTCCTCTGTCCTCTGTCCTCTGTCCTCTGTCCTCTGTCCTCTGTCCTCTGTCCTCTGTCTTCTGTCCTCCGAACCCACTCAACCGCCGCTTCAAATCACTGTCGCCGAAGCCGGACTGGTATACCAAGTTGCCGCCAAACCATCGTGATACGCCAAAAATGACGGCGGTACGCGAAGCCCAGGACTCGTATTGCGGGCGGGACGCCCGCGCTCCACTCTCTCGCGCCAATATCCGGGAGCGCGGGCGTCTCGCCCGCTTCGTGGGACTTATACAAAAATGACCGAAATTCCGATACGTCAGACTTGCGTGGCAACGGCCTGTTGATCGCAACTTGGTATTATTCTTTTTTTACGAGCTTTCGCGTCGTGCGCGGAAAACACGGAATCCGAGGGCTTTGCCGCCCGCCGGGAGCCATCCGCGGCTTCCCGAGCCAAGGTGGAACCCGCCCGGCAATGATCGTATGATGCAAACGTCCACCGTCCAAGCCATGCAAAGTCATCCTTCACCTTCCCCCTGGAGCTCACAATGAACAATCGCATCATCGATTTCCGAATGCCGCAATCCCTGGTCATGGGAGTCGGCGCTTCCAGGCAATTGCCGGACATCCTCCGGAAAAGAGGAGTGAAAAAGGTCCTGATCGTCACCGATCAAGGCATCGTCAAGGCGGGTCTGGCGCCGGCAATCCGCGAGGCCATCGAGGCCGCGGGCGTTGGCGTCGCGGTTTTTGACGGCGTCGAGCCGGATCCCCGGATCGAGATCGTCGCCGCGTGCGCTTCCGCGTTCCGGGCGGCCGGCGCCGAGGCGGTCGTCGGCCTTGGCGGCGGGAGTTCCATCGATATCGCCAAGGTGGCGGCCGTCGTGGCCGCCCTTGGCGGGCGGGCGGACGACTACATCGGGATCGGCAAGGTTCCGGGGCCGGGATTTTTGCATTTCGCGCTGCCGACGACGGCGGGCACCGGCAGCGAGGTGACGCCGATCGCCGTCCTGAGCGACGCCGGCGAACACTTGAAGAAGGGCATCGTCAGCGAGTATCTCTATCCGTGCGCCGCGATCGTCGATCCGGAGCTGATGGTTTCCGTGCCGCCCGCGGTGACCGCCTATACCGGAATGGACACGCTGACGCACGCCATCGAGGCTTACACCAACCGTTTCGCGGCGCCGTTCATCGACGCCTTCGCGCTGGAGGCGATCCGCGAGACGGGCCGGCACCTGCGCCGCGCGGTGACTTGCGGCATCGACCTCGAAGCGCGGGCGGGCATGGCGCGCGCCGCGACCCTGGGCGGCTTGTGCCTTGGCAGCGTGAACACCGCCGCCGTCCATGCGATGGCCTATCCGCTCGGCGGAACGTTCAACGTGCCGCACGGGCTGGCCAACACCGTGCTGCTGCCGGCGGTCATGGAATTCAACATGCCCGCGAACCTCGGCAAGTTCGCCGCGATCGCCGAGGCGCTCGGCGAAGAGACGCGGGGGCTTTCCCGGCGCGACGCCGCGCTGCTGGCGATCGAGGCGGTCAAGGAGCTTTCGGTGGACGTCGGCATTCCGCAGGGGATGCGTTATCTCGGCATCCCGCGGGACGCGATCCCGGCGATGGCCGAGGGGGCGATCCAGGTCACGCGCCTGATGGGGAACAATCCGCGCACGATCACCGTGAAGGACGTGCAGAAGATCTACGAAGATGCCTACTGAACTCCTGGTCCGGAAGTACCGGCGGGAATTCGAGGACCGCGCGCTGGCGGACCCCGTCGGGACGGTGGAGGCGGCGCTGCGCGGCGGGCATCTGGACCGGGATCACGGCGGCGCGCGGATCGCCGTCACCGTCGGGAGCCGGGGCATCCATCGCCTCGGCGAGACGGTCGCCGCCGTCATCCGCTTCCTGAAGGAGCGCAACGCCCTCCCCTTCATCGTTCCGGCCATGGGGAGCCACGGCGGCGCGACGGCGGAAGGACAGGCGCGTCTCCTCGAATCGCTGGGAGTGACCGAGGCGCTGGCCGGCGCGCCAGTGCGGTCGAGCATGGAGACGGTGCGGCTCGGCGCCGTCGAGGCCGCCGGTCAAGACTGGGAGGTATTCACCGACCGCCTGGCTTTCGAGGCGGACGGGATACTTCTGCTGAACCGGGTGAAGCCGCATACGGATTTTTCCTCGCGCCACGAGAGCGGCCTCGTGAAGATGCTGGTGATCGGCCTGGGGAAGGAGGATGGCGCGCGCGTCGCGCATTCGCGGGGGACGCTCGGGCTGGTCAGCGCGCTTCCGGTCATGGCCGGCTTGCTGCTGCAAAAGCTGAACGTCCTGGGCGGCATTTCGCTGATCGAGGACGCCAATCACCATCTCGCACACGTCGAGGTGCTGCGCCCCGGGCGGATCGTCGACGAGGAACCCCGCCTGCTGGAACTGGCGAGATCCTGGATGGCGAATCTGCCGGCCGCAAAGATCGATCTCCTGGTCATCGAGCTGATGGGCAAGGAAATCAGCGGGACCGGAATCGATACGAACGTCGTGGGACGAAGGGCGATCGCGGGCGAGGCCGATCCCGCCGTGCCCGGCATCGGCCTGATCGGCGTCTGCGATCTCACGCCGGCCTCCGGCGGAAACGCCCTCGGGGTCGGCATCGCCGACATGACCACGGAACAATTGATCTCGAAGATCGATTCCGCGACGACGGCGCGCAACGTGATCACGACCACCTTTCTCGACCGGGGGAAGGTTCCGGTCGCGCTGCCTTGCGCCAGGGCGCTCGTCTCCGCCGGCGAAAAGCTGCTGCGCAGCAGAATCGGCCAGGAGCAGGGCGTACTCTTCATCCGCAGCACGCTGCATCTTGGCTCGTTTTACGCCTCGCGGCGGCTGGAGCCCGTCCTGACCGGCAAGCCGTCGATCACGGCCGCCGGCGGCTACCGCGAGGTTCCCTACACGCCGGAAGGACATCTGGCTTTCGAATGGTAAACAATCACAGCAATCACAGGAGAGAATCATGAGCGCGAATTCGACGACAGCGCAAACGCATCAAAATTACATCGGAGGAGAATGGCGAGCCGCGAGCGACGGATCGCTCGACGCCCATCGCAATCCAGCGCGAATCTCCGAGGTGACCGGATACTTTCCGCGCTCGACGGACGACGACGTCCGGGCCGCGGTGGACGCGGCGGAGGCCGCGTATCCGGCGTGGCGCGATCTGACGGCGCACGCCCGGGCGGAATACCTGAAGCGCGCCCTGACGCTGATGAGCGAACGGATCGAGCGCATCAGCCGGGTCATCACCATCGAAAATGGCAAAACGCTCGCCGAATCGCGCGCCGAGGTCGTCGCGGCGGTCAAGGAGATGGAGCACCAGATCCACCAGGGCCTGCGCGATCTGGGTGAAATCGCTCCCTCGGCGACGCCGGGCGTCCTGGCCTACCAGTCCCGGAGGCCGCTGGGCGTCTGCGCGGTGATTTCGCCGTGGAATTTTCCGTTCAACGTGCCGGGCAGGAAGTGCACGCCGGCGCTCATCGCGGGAAACACGGTGGTGCTCAAACCGGCGAGCCTGACCCCGAACGTCGGCCTGGAATTCACCCGGCTTTTCGCCGACGCGGGACTGCCCAGGGGCGTCCTCAACTGCATCACCGGAAGCGGCGCGGGCGCGGGCGAAACGCTGCTTGGCGATTCGCGCATCAAGGCGATATCCTTCACCGGCTCCACCCAGGTCGGCATCCACATCAACCAGCTGGCCGCCCGGCGCCTGGTGCGCGCGCAACTGGAGCTTGGCGGAAAGAATCCGATGGTGGTCCTCGAAGACGCCGATCTCGACGCCGCCGCCAGCGCCTGCGCGACAGCGGCGTTCGCCTGCGCGGGGCAGTGGTGCACATCGACCAGCCGGGTGATCGTGGCGAAAGAGATCTCCGGGAAGTTCGTCGAAGCGTTGCTGGCCAGGGCGCGGGCGCTCAAGCTCGGCGACGGCCTGGACCCCGCGACGACCCTGGGTCCCGTCTGCGGAACGCAGCAGATGAAAAACATCCTGGAATTCATCGAACAAGGGAAGCGGGAAGGCGCCAGACTCCTCACCGGCGGGCGCCGCGCCGCGGGCGAAGGATTGGACGACGGCTGCTTCATCGAACCGGCGGTGTTCGTCGAAGCGCATCCCGGAATGACGATTGCCCAGGAAGAAATTTTCGGCCCGGTGCTGTCCGTATTCACCGCGGACACGTTCGACGAAGCCGTGAGCATCGCCAACGGAGTGCGCTTTGGCCTGGCGTCGTCGATCTACACGAAGGATCTGGAGCGGGCGATGAGCTTCCTGGAAAGAACCGAGGCGGGCCTCACCCACGTGAACATGATGTCGGCCTACAAGGAACCCCAGCTTTCCTTTGGCGGCATCAAGGAATCGGGATCGGGAATCCCCGAGGGAGGACGCACCGGCATCGAATTCTTCACCGAGCACAAGGTGGCCTATGTGAGGTATCGCGCATGAATCGCCCGGAAATGCCCGATCGTCAGGCCGCCG
>JAISNE010000143.1 GCA_031276375.1 Accumulibacter sp. | reverse complement strand
GTGGCCGAGGCCATCGCCGGCGCGCGGTTCGGAGCGGGCGCCGCTTTGCATCGACACCAGTTCCGCCAGCACGGCCATCAGTTCGCGGTTATCCCGCGTGCCTTTCCAGGCATTTCCGTCCCAGCGGAAATGAAACCCGCCGGAGCGCGCCGCCACCCAGATTTCCTGGCTTGCCGCATGGCGGTTGACGACGATCTTGCCGCCGTCGCCGAATTCGATCTCCAGCACTCCATTGCCGACCGGGGAATAATCGAGATCGACGCCGCTTGCGTCGAGTTTTCGTTCGATGTCCGCCAGCGCCCGATCGGCCAGAACGGCAAATTCGCTATCGCGCATATGTGTTACCATCCTTCGTCCTCGATTTTCCTACGTCATGCACAGATATCTTACGCTCTCGCTGCTGTTGTCCGTGATGGTATTGAACGCTTGCGGAACGCGCGGCTCGCTCTATCTGCCGCCGCCGGCAGCCCAACCGCCGAGCGCCGATTCCCCGGCCGTCCCCGCCGATTCATGAACGCGCCGGCTTCGCCTTTTTCGCTGAAAAACGGTCAGCTTTACGCTGAAGCCGTTCCGCTGACGGACATTGCCCGCGATTTCGGAACGCCCTGCTATGTCTATTCGCGCGCGGCGCTGGAAATGGCGCTGGACGAATTTCTGGCCGAGCTTTCGGGCGTCGACGCGACGCTATGTTACGCTGTCAAGGCCAATTCCAATCTCGCGGTGCTCAATGTGCTGGCGCGGCGCGGCGCGGGTTTCGACATCGTTTCCGGCGGCGAGCTCCAGCGTGTGCTGGCGGCCGGCGGCGACCCGCGCAAGATCGTTTTTTCCGGGGTCGGCAAGTCGGAGAAAGAGATGGCGCTGGCCCTCTCCGCCGGCATCCTGTGTTTCAACGTCGAATCGGCGCCCGAGCTTGAACGTCTCGACAGCGTGGCCGCGGCGCTGGGGGTCGGCGCGCCGGTCAGCGTGCGCGTCAATCCCGACGTCGACGCGAGGACGCATCCGTACATCTCGACAGGACTGAAAAAGAACAAATTCGGTGTCGCCCACCGGGACGCGCTCGACGTTTACCGGCGCGCCGCCAGCCTGCCCAACATCGAAGTGACCGGCATCGGCTGCCACATCGGCTCGCAACTCCTCGACCCCGCGCCTTTCGCCGAGGCCCTGGACAAGCTGCTGTACCTGGTAGACCAGCTCGCCGCCGCCGGCATCGCCCTGCGCCACATCGACCTGGGCGGCGGACTGGGGATCCGCTACGGCGCCGACGCGGAACCGAGCGTGCGGAGCTATCTCCAGCCCTTGCTGGGCAGACTGGCGGGGCGGCCGCTGAAAATCCTGCTGGAACCCGGCCGCCGGCTGGCCGGCAACGCCGGCGTGCTGCTCACGCGCATCGAATACCTGAAACCCGGCGAGACGAAGAATTTCGCCATCGTCGATGCCGCCATGAACGATTTGGCGCGTCCCGCGCTGTATGACGCCTGGCACGACATCGTCGCGGTCCGTCCGCGCGAGGCGCCGCCGCGCCGCTGGGAAATCGTCGGACCGATCTGCGAATCCGGCGATTTTCTCGGCCGCGACCGCTCGCTCGCCCTCGCTCCCGGAGACCTGCTGGCGATCATGTCCGCCGGCGCTTACGGCATGAGCATGAGCTCGAACTACAACACCCGGCCGCGGGCCGCCGAAGTGATGGTCGACGGCCGGCAGGCGCATCTCATCCGCCGCCGCGAAACGGTGGAAGAACTTTGCGCCCAGGAAAGTCTCCTGCCGTGAAACGCCTGGCCATCCTCCTCGCCGGCGCGCTGGCGATCGCCGCCTGCTCGGACGATGGCGCCGGCGCCAGGCCGGAAGCGCCGCCGGTGCCGGTCGCCGTGGCGCCCGCCGCCCCGCGCGACATCCCGGTGATCCTGCAAGTCGTCGGACGTTCGGAGGCTTTTGCCAGCGTCACGCTCAAATCCCGCGTCGACGGCCAGGTCGAGGAGGTGCTGTTTACCGAGGGCCAGCACGTCAACCAGGGCGACGTGCTGATCCGCCTCGACCCGACGGATTTCGCCGCCCGTCTGCGTCAGGCGGAAGCGGCGGCCGCGCGCGACGAGGCGCTGATCGCCAAGATGCGCGCCGATACCGCGCGCTACACCGCGCTCAAGGAACGCAATTTCGTTTCCGAGGAAAAGGTCAACGACATCCGCACCAACGAAGCAACTGCCGCCGCCGACCTGCGCGCCAGCAGAGCCGCCGTGGAGGTGGCGCGGCTGCAGCTCTCCTACGCCACGATCCGCGCGCCGATCACCGGCATCGTCGGCGCCCGCCTGGTCTTTCCCGGATCGGCGGTCAAGGCCAACGACGTCACCGTGGCGGTGATCAACAGCGTCCGCCCGCTGCTGGTCGGCTTCGCCATCCCGGAAAAATATCTGCCGCAATTGCGCGCGGTTCGCCGGGAGGGCGGTCTCAGGGTCGGCATCACCGAACCCGGCGACGCTTCACGGCGTTTTGAAGGCCCGGTGCGCTTCATCGACAACACGGTGGACGTCGCCACCGGCACCATCATGCTCAAGGCGGAATTGCCGAACGAGGACGAAGCGTTGATGCCGGGCCAGTTTCTCAACGTCGCGCTGATTCTCGAAACCCTGGAGCAGGCCGTGAGCGTGCCGAGCGAGGCCGTCCAGCAAGGGGCGGAAGGCAATTATCTGTATGTGCTTGGCGAAGATGGCCGGGTCGATCTGCGCCGCGTCGAGGCGCTCGCCGCGCAGGAGGGCTTCACCGCGGTGCGCGGCAATCTCAAGGCCGGCGAGACCGTCGTCACCGACGGACAATTACGCCTCGTGCCGGGCGCGAAAGCCATCGCGCGAAGCAAGGCCGAGGACGGCGCCAAGACCGTCGGAGCGGCCAACTCGCCGGGGTAGGAAACATTGAACCCGCCGGAACCGCGTATTCGTTGGGTTTCGATCCTGGAACAGGATGAAAATATATGGCATATAGCGCGGATTACAGGAAAGCGGCGATTGAATACATGCAATTCCCGATACATCGCCGTTCCCCGCTTCCAGTGTTTGAGCGGGATTGCCCGCGGGCGATGTCGCCGCCATTCATTCCCGCGATCGCCCGATTCCCGGCGTTTTACGGCGGAACTTACTCCCGCAGGAGGGCGCCCATGCTGGGCGCGCCACTAAAAAAGGGCAACCCATCTGGATTGCCCTTTTTCACTTTTCAAGTGGTGCCGGAAAGAGGAGTTGAACCCCCGACCTTCGCATTACGAATGCGCTGCTCTACCGACTGAGCTATTCCGGCGAAATCTGAAACCT
>JAISNE010000057.1 GCA_031276375.1 Accumulibacter sp. | reverse complement strand
GAGGGGTTCTATCATGAGCAGCAAACGTCCGTTGCGCATCGGCTTTTCGGCCAGGATTTTTCATCCCAAGGCGGGGATGCGCGGGATTCGCTCCAAGTCGTTGCAATACCTCGAACAGTCGGTGGCGCACTGGGTGATGTCGCGCGACGTGATGGTGTTCATGATCCCGTCGGTCAACAGCGACGGCCAGGTGTATCGCAGCAACATTCGTCTGAGCGATTACGCGACTTATCTGGACGGGCTGATTCTGCAGGGCGGCGCGGACGTTTCCCCGCAGAGCTACGGCGAGGAGCCGCTGCATCCGGACTGGGTCGGCGACCACGTGCGCGATGCGTACGAGATGGAACTGCTGCACGAGTTCATGGAGTCGGGCAAGGCGGTGCTGGGCATCTGCCGGGGAGCGCAGTTGATCAACGTGGCGCTCGGCGGTTCGCTGCACCAGGATATCGTCCTGCAAGTCGAGGGGGCGGCTTCGCACGTGCATGAGGATTTCGACCGCCACGCGCATGCCATCACGTGGAGCGATTCGTCGGTGTTCGCCAGATTGTATCCGGGGTTGTCGAGCGGGCGGGTCATCTCCATTCACCATCAGGCGATCAATACATTGGGGCGCGGCCTGCGCGTCGAGGCGCGCAGTGTCGAGGACGAAGTGATCGAAGCCGTGCGCCTGGAAACGAAGTCCTATGTGGTCGGCCTGCAATGGCATCCTGAATTCCACCCGCCGGGCGCGCCGGATCTGCTCGACTGCATGCCGATCCTGGACGAGTTCCTCGACGCCGCGTATGGACAGCGTTGGTGGCGCCGCCGCTCGGGACGGCAAGGACCGGGCCTGCTGAACGGCGTGAAGGGGTGGTTCCGCTTTCCGCCCGCGGGAACGCGAAAATCGAGCCTGCTGGACACCGTGAAAGGGGTGTTCCGTTTCCCGGCTCGCGGGTGATCCGGAAAAGAGCCGCGGGACGCCGCCGGCGGGCTGGCGGCCGAACGGGCGTTTCGGCGCGGGCGGCGCGCCTGGCGTATAGTGGCGCGCGTATTTCCCCGATCATGGAGAAACCGAAAGATGAACGAATCGCTCTTTTCTCCCCTGCGCGAGGCATGGACGGCGTTGCGGGGCACGCTGTACTTCCTGCCGCCCTTCCCGTCGCGCGTCGACACGCTGGCGCTGCTCAGCCTGCTGCTGGTCGTCGGCCTGCTGGTGGCCGAATGGCTGCGCGAGCGCTGGGGCTGGCCGCGGGTGCTCGGCTACGTCGTCGCCGGAACGGTGTTCGGTCCGCCGCTGCTCGGCTGGATCAGCGCCGATATCCTGGCCCAGCTTCGCCCGATCGCCGACGCGGCGCACGGCTTGCTGCTGCTCGAAGCCGGCCGCCGGCTCGACCTGCGCTGGCTGTTGCGCAACCGCGAGCTGCTGCGCGGCAGCGTCAGCGACATCGTGGTGTCGTTTCTGGCGATCTACGGCTTCGCCTGTTTCGTGGCCGGGCTGTCGCCGGCCTGGGCGGCGGCGACGGCGGCGGTGACCATGGCCTCGGCGCCGGCGGTGGTGCTGCTGATCATCGAAGAATCGCGGGCGCAGGGGCAGGTCACCGAGCGCGTCATGATGTATTCGGCGCTCGGCTCGGCGGCCTCGCTGGTCGTTTTCGTGATCGTGCTCGGATTCGTGCATGCGCAGCAGGACGTCACCTGGATGATCGTGCTGGCGCATCCGCTGTGGGCCGGCCTCGGCGCGTGCCTGATCGGCTGGCTGGCCTCGCGCCTGGCGCTGCTGATCGCCGGCCAGTTGCCGAAGCGTTCGCTGTCGCAGGTCTTCGTGCTGGTGGCGCTGGCCCTGCTGGCGATCGGCGTCTCGCGCATGCTGGGCGTGCCGGTCTTCCTCACCCTGTTCCTGATGGGCGTCATCTTGTCCTTCAGCGACGAAACCAAGGTGCTCAGTTACACCAGCCTGCCCGAAGGGCACGGCATGCTGGCGATCATCCTGTTCGTGGTGGTCGGCGCCTCGCTGCCGTGGCGCGACGTCACCTGGCTGATGACCGCGCAGGCGCTCGGCCTGCTGCTGGTGCGCGCGGCGGCCAAGCTGCTGGCCATGGCGCTGTCCGGCGGCGCCCTGTCCGCCGGCAAGCGGATCCTGGCCGGCATCGGCATCCAGCCGCTGTCGGCCACCGCGGTATTCATGGCCTTCGAGATCGGCCGGCTTTATCCGGAGATCGGCCATGCGGCCTTGCAACTGGCCTTTCTCGCCGCGGCGATCATGGACATCGCCGGTCCGGTGCTGTGCCGTCTGGCCCTGAACCGCGCGGGCGAAACGGCGGCTGAAAAAGAAGTCCCTGGAGGCGCGCTATGAGCGATCGTCTGGAATTCCTTGACAGCGAGCCTTTGACGCTCGGTGTCGAACTCGAACTGCAACTCTTGACCACGCGCGACTACGACCTGACGCGCGGCGCGACCGACCTCTTGCGCGCCGCGCGGCACGACGGCGCCAACGGCGAGGTCAAGCTGGAAATCACCGAAAGCATGATCGAGATCAACACGCGGGTGCGCCCGTCGGCCGACGCCATCGCCGCCGATCTCGACGCCATGCGCGGCTTGCTGGTGGAGCACTGCGCGCGCAACAACATCGCCGTCTGCGGCGGCGGCGCGCATCCGTTCCATTCCTGGCCGGACCGGCGCATCTCGCCCGGAGAACGCTACGAAATGACCTACGAGCGATACGGCTACCTGGCCAAGCAGTTCACCGTGTTCGGCCAGCATATCCACGTCGGCTGCGCCACCGCCGACGACGCCATATGGCTGACCCAGGCGCTCGGCCCTTACATGCCGTACTTCATCGCCCTGTCGGCCGCCTCGCCGTACATCGACGGCGTGGACACCCTGTTCCATTCCGCGCGGCTCAACGCCGTGACGGCGTTTCCGCTGAGCGGGCAATGCCCCGATCTGGCGGACTGGAACGACTTCCTCAAGCATTTCGAGTTCCTGCGCGACTGCGGCATCGTCGCCAGCATCAAGGACCTGTACTGGGACATCCGGCCCAAGCCCGAATACGGCACGGTCGAAATCCGCGTCTGCGACACGCCGCTCGACGTCGTTCAAGCCGCCGCGCTGGCCGCGCTCGCGCAGGCGCTGTCGCGCTATCTGTTGCGCGAACGGCCAGGCTTCGATGCCGGCAAGGCGCTGTACGTCGCCCGTTACAACAAGTTCCAGGCCTGCCGCTACGGCTTCGACGCGCAAATCTCCGATCCCCGGAAGCGTGCCCAGGAAAACTTGCGCTCGACCTTGAAGGAGCTGCTCGACACCCTCAACGACGACGCCAGGGCGCTCGGCTGCCAGCACTGGATGGACGTGCTGCGCACCCTGCTGTTCACCGGCACGACCGGCTCGGACTGGCTGCGCGCCCGGCAGGCCGTGCACAAGAACCTGAACGACGTGGTGCGCGATTCCGCCGAACGCTTTTCCGCGATGCGCCCGCCGGTTC
>JAISNE010000449.1 GCA_031276375.1 Accumulibacter sp. | reverse complement strand
TTCGCCTCCGCAAAGGAACTGGAAACCACTCTCATGCGCTATCTGGCGGCTTACAACCACCACATCCCTCAACGTGCCTTGGAGCACCGTACTCCCGTGCAAGCCATCGAAGAATGGATGCTCAAAAAACCTGATAGCATCCGATTCGTGCCGGTTTATGATCAGGCGGGTCTTGACACCTACTGGATCGGTAACTTGCGTTTGGTACTTGATGTTGAAGTCCAGAAAGGCAAGGCGCACGCGCCCCAATACGGGCTGCCGCGCTTGACGGAGATACTGGAACGCCTGCCGCCGGAGCGGCGTCCCGCGCGGGTACGCGGCGACAGCGCCTTCGGAAACGAGGGGGGCATGGCGGCGCTGGAGGACAGGGAACAAGCCTACCTGTCGGGTTCGCAAGGGACATGCCCCGCAGAACTTCTCCGCCTTGCGCAAATTCGCGCTGGCGCTGTTGCGTCGGGATGAGACTTATCCCAAACGCAGCCTTCGCTCCAGGAGAAAAACCGCTGACCGTAACCCGGACTATCGCGCTTCCTTGCTTGGTCTCGGCCAGAAAAGCTAAATGCGATTGCCCTGGCTTCGGCCCGGAGGGATCAGCCAGGCCGCAACCGCTGTGTTATGATCGTCCGCGCCTGTCATGCGGGCGTTCTTCCAATGTTCCGACCCCATGAGCTTTCATTCTTCCGTTTCCCCGGCTTCCTGTCCTGGCCGCGTACAAGCGTCCTGTTCCGGTCGCTTCAGAACTTTCTTGTCATGGGGCGGACTCGTCGGATTGGTATTTTTCATCGTTTATCCGACGACCAACTGGCTGGCCGGGCGGCGAAGCCACCCGTATTCGCTGTTTGTCGAGCAGGAACTTGGCGTGCCATTCGTGCCGCAGTTCATCTGGTTCTACTTATCGATGTACGTATTGTTCTTTTTTCCCCCTTTTTTTCTCTCTCCGGAAAATTTAAGGCGCCTGGCGAAGGAACTGATGCTGGCGACTGGCGTGGCTGGCGTCATGTTTCTGATTTTTCCCGGACGCCTGGGATTTTCACGAACCTTGCCGACGGATCCTTTCTATCGCGTGTTCTTTGACGGGTTGTTCGCCTTGGACCCGCCTTTCAATCTTGTGCCGTCGCTTCATGTGGTTTATTCAACGGCCATCGTCCTGGCCATTTCCGCGCATGCCGGCGCGGGCGTCCGTTTCGCGCTTCATGCCTGGCTGGTGCTGACCGTGGCTTCTACCGTTCTCGTTCACCAGCACCATTTCCTGGATGTAGTTACGGGACTGGCGCTGGCCCTGCTGATGCGTTTCTACTGGAAGAAAAAACATGTTTGATAAACTGCTTCTGGGTTTGACCTTTGTCTTTGTCTCCTGGGCCGCGCATGCGGTGGAAGAGCCGAACCATGAGGTGCACGAAGAATTGCGCGGGGTCCTCAAGGTCATTGAGTCGGCCATCAATTCCGGCGACTACGACAAAATGCTGCCGGTCCTGAGTGAACAAATCAGGGCAACGCCGGTAAATCAGGAATTTCTGGGCAGCCACGGCGAGGTTTCGCGCTATTTCGCCAAATGGTTCGGGAAAGAGGGCTATCTTTCCAAACTGGAGATTCGTTTCACTCCAGACGCCCTGACGGAGCTCTCGGCTGACCAATCCTGGGGCCTGGTAACGGGCCGCGGAGTGGAAAAATACATCCTCCGCGATGGCCGGCCCTACGAACTGCACACACGCTGGACGGCCACGATGGCCAAGGAAGGCGACGGGCGCTGGCGAGTCCGCGGCATCCATGTCGGCACCGATTTCCTGAATAATCCCATTCTGACCGAAGCGGAGCAGTCGCTCGCCAAGGTTGCCGCGGGAAGCCTTGGCGGGGGCGTGTTAGCCGGCCTTGCCATTGCCTGGCTGATCGGCCGCCGGAAAAAGAAAGCCTAAGTCGGCCGGCGCGCCCATCGGAGGCGCCGGGCGCACACCTTTCCAAAGGCTGAGATATATCCTCCAGAACGACGGCTGGGGCGTCGCGGGATCGACGTGTTTCGGCAAGTCGCACCAAGGCACTTCGGGATTTTGGTGGTGTGCCAGATGGTAGTGGTAATTGAGGGCGAGCCAGCGGAACGGGGCCAGGACTTTGAGATTCCAGGCGCCATTGCGGACATCGCGGGCACTCCAGGCGTGATCCGCGTATTGCAGCACGGACCAGTGCAGGGCGAATGCCCAGTAGCACAGCGCCAGGCCCGCCGCCTCGAGATCCAGCGCGTGGATCAGCGCCGCCTGATAAGCGAAGGCCAGCGCGATTTCGGGCCATACCCTCGATGGCGGCAATTTCGCCAGGTCCGCGACGTAGGGGCCGAAGCCCAGGTCGGGGGCCAGACGCTCGACGAAAAAGCGCGAGCGATAGGCCCAGGGCGCGAGCAGATAGATCAAGTTGCCGAACACGACGGACCACCAATAAAGCCCCAGCAGATTGCCGAGGTACAGCCAGAGGTTGCGAACCCGCTTCGATTGGCCGGGAAGATAGTAGTCGTAGAGTTCCAGGTCCGTCCGGTTGCGCAGATGGTGTCCCTGGTGCGCCGCGCGCTGCATGGAGTAGGAAGTCGGGAATGCCCACCCGGAGACCACGCCGAGCAGTTCGTTCCAGCGCCGCGCCGGGTGTCCGACGCCGTGGACGGCCTCGTGCATGAGCGCGAACGGGGTATTGGCGACGTGGCTGAAAATCCAGGCGGCCAACAGCGCGCATCCCGTGTCCAGGTGGCTGGCCGCCCAAAGGCAAAGCCAGGTGGCCGATAGCGAAAGGATCAGGATAAGAATATTGAGGATGCCGGTCATGAGGAATGCTCCTTCTTTATCGGGCGGGTGCCGGAGTGCCCGTGGCGTTTGAGCGAGTGCCGGATGAACCCGAGGACCGGGAGCGCGATGCACAAGGCAAGGCTCGCGGCGACATAGGCGGCGCTCCAGGCCGGGGCCGGCGGCCCGGACTGGCGGACGAGCAGTTCCAGGAGACCGATCGCCAGACCGTGGGCCGCGCCGAATCCCCCGAAAAACCAGGGGGCATAGTCGAAAGCGATGGCTTCTTCTCCCCGGCCTCTGGCCCAGGGTTCGTTACGGACGATCAACAGGCCGGTCCGGAGCGCCTTGACTTCATACAGCAGGTTCCAGAATCCAAGGACGGAACAGAGCACCAATGAAAAGCGCAGAACGTCTCCGGGACTTTGCGCCGGCGGCCCGTGCGCCAGCCAGGCCAGCATGGCGGCCGCGCTGCCGAAGACGAATCCATGATGCGGGCGGAAACGCCCCCATTTCCAGCGGACGTCGAATTCCCAGACCTTGCGGACATTGGTTCCGACGGCGGGCACGATATAGGCCCAAAGAACGGGAACCAGCCATGCCGTCAGCGACTGGGGCCAATTCCCGTACTCGGTCCACCACAGATAGAGCGACAGCGGGGTCAGCGCGAGCGGCGCGGCGTACTGGTAGAGCCTGATGGCTGGAATCATCGCAGTCCGAACCTCATGCCGTGTTTCTTGAATACCTCCTTGCGGAACAGCAGGGAGTAGCGCCAGTAGGACAGCGCCCGGGCGGCCGAGCGCAGATGGGTTTTCCAGTCGGAAAAGCGCCGCGCCAGGCAGCCGAAGCTGTTGTACCGCGTCCGCGCCGCGTGGCATGCCGCGGTGAGTTCGTCCGGCGACATCCGGGCCGGCAGGAAAGCGGCGTGGTTGAAGCGGTATTCCGGATGCAACCACCACTTTCCATCGTAGAGAAGCCGATTCTCCTCCGCCAGCCGGCGGTAAAGCGGCGTCCCCGGATAGGGCATCAGGATGTTGTAGGCCGCGAAGGCAAACTTGCTGCGCAACGCGAAATCGACCGTCGCCCGGATGCTGTCCAAAGTGTCGTGATCGTGCCCCAGGGTGAAGGCGGCCCAGGTCTGCATGCCATGCTCGCGCAAAACGGCGACTTCCCGCTCATAGTGTGAAAAGTCCGGGATGTTCGGCGACTTGCGGGCATCCCGCAGGCTCGCCGGGCTGATGGACTCGAAGCCCATGACATTCCCCCAGCAGCCGCTCTTCTCCATGAGTCCCATCAGTTCCCGATCCTGCGTCACGTCGAGGCTGGCCTGGCTGATCCAATGGACCCGCAGCGGTATGAGGGCATGGCAAAGTTCCCTGAGCGCCGCCCGGTCGGACGCGATGTTGTCATCGACGAAAAAAATGAACCGGCGGGCCTGACTCTCGATCTCGGCGACGACCTCGGCGATCCGGCGCAGGTAATGCTTCCGGCCGAAATACTGGCTCACGGCGCAAAAGCCGCACGCGAAACGGCAGCCGCGGGAAAACTGCATGAGGGCGATGGGCAGGTAGCCCTTTCCCTTGAACAAGTCGCGTCTGGGCTGGACGCCTCCCGCCTGGGCCGCGCCGGGCGCGCCGTGGTAGCGGGGCCGCAGGCGAGCGGCGCGCGCATCGGCGATGACCCGCGGCCAGCCGGCTTCCGCGTCGCCGATGAAGATGCTGTCGGCGTGCGCGGCGGCCTCCTCGGGAAGCAGGGACACATGCATGCCCCCGAGGATGACCGGTACGCCGCGCCGCCGGAATTGCCCGGCTATTTCGTAGGCCCGCCGCGCCGTATAGGTTTCGACCGTGATGGCGACGAGATCGGCGGGATCGTCGTAGGGAATGCTTTCCATCCGGTCGTCGTGCAGGACAAGCTCGACGTCGGGCGGCGTCAGCCCGGCGAGGACGCCCAGCATCAGGGGCTCCATGCGTCCCTCGTCGACGTAGAGACTGTGTTCTTGCCGGCCGATGGTCGGTTTGATCAGTTTGACTTTCACTCGCGCTCCCTAGCCGCCAAGCGCGCGCCCTTGCTTGCGATGGACCTCGCGGCGGGAAATGAGGTTGGCGATGGCGACTCTGGACACGCCGAACCAGGAAAAGCGCGTGTCGCTGTCGAGGATGCGTC
>JAISNE010000437.1 GCA_031276375.1 Accumulibacter sp. | reverse complement strand
AAATGGCGCGAATCCCGCGGCGCGCGCATTCATCGACGATGCGCTCCAACGGCCATTGCTTGCGCACCGTGGCGGTGTTGATGGAAAGAGCGTCATGATTCGAAGAAAAATCGCGCATGAGAACTTTTACCCCCGATAACGAAAAATCGCGCCCGGCTCGAATTCGGGCCGCGGATCAATTGGAAACAGCCCCGGAAACAACCCCGCCCAGCGCGGTCAAGGCCGAAGGCATCGTCATCGACATCCTGACATTGGCGACATCGACGCCGCGGCCATCCGCTTGCACATGGACCTTGACGTTGTAATCCCCCCCCCCCGTTTGACCGCGACGATGTTTTTCATCGAGAACTTCCCCGGAGCACGAAATGAAACCCTTGCCTTATTGCTGCAGCAGCTTCCTGGCGATGATCACGCGCTGTATCTGGTTGGTCCCTTCGTAGATTTGCGTGATCTTGGCGTCACGATACAGCCGTTCCACTTCGTACCCCAGAATATACCCGCTGCCGCCAAAAATCTGAATCGCGTTGGCGGTATGCAAGACAGCGGCGTCCGCGGCAAAGCACTTGGCCATCGACGAAGCCATCGCCGCATCCACGCCCGCGTCGAGCTTCAGCGCCGCCGAGCGCACGAGCAGCCGGGCGGCCTCGGCGTCCTTCGCCATGTCGGCAAGCATGAACTGGATGGCCTGAAATTCCGCTATCGCCTGGCCGAACTGTCGGCGCAGCTTCGCCTGCTCGATGGAAGCCTCCAGGGCGGCCTGGATGATGCCCACCGCCAGCGCGCCGATGCCCACCCGCCCTTTTTCGAGGACGCTCATCATGATGTGGAAACCGCGTCCCTCCGGACCCAGCAAGGCCTCCTCCGGAAGACCGACATCGCTGAAACCGAGCTCGCCGATCTGCGACGAGCGCTGCCCCAGCTTGTGTTCCTTGGGGCCGCGAAACACGCCGGGGCTGTGGCAATCGACGATGAAGATACTCATCCCCCGTTTGCCGGCCTCCGGATCGGTGCGCGCCAGAACGAACGCCACGTCGGCCACCGGGGCGTTGTGAATCCAGAGCTTGCTACCATTCAAAACCCATCCCGAGCCCTTGCGCACCGCCGTCGTTCTCACCGCCGACACGTCCGAGCCGGCGCCGGCCTCGGTGATGCAATAAGCGCCCCATTTTTCTCCTTCGATCAACGGCCTGATCCAGCGCTGCCGTTGTTCCTCGGTTCCATATTTGCACAGCAGGGTAGTCAACAACTCGACGAGTCCGCACTGATCGGCCACCGATGCGTAGCCACGGCTCAGCTCCTCCATGACGATGCTGTAGGCAAGATTGTCCAGCCCCGCGCCGCCGTACCGGTCCGGCGTGGTGATGCCAAACAGGCCGTTCCGGGCCATCTCCCGGTAGATCCCGGCGGCGAACGCCTCCTCCCGGTCGAGCCGCTCGGCCTCGGGCCGGATCATTCTATCGGCAAAACGCCGGGTCATATCGGCGACCTGCTGATGTTCAGTCGAAAGAAACATTTACATCCCTCCTTGGGAGGACAGAGGACAGAAGACAGAGGACAGTCAGTTACCGGCGCTTCGCGCCGCCATATGACTGTCTTCGGTCATCTGTCCTCTGATAACCCAACGCCCGCATCAACGCTCGACCCCAAAACCCCGTCATTGCGAACGCAGCGCGGTAATCCATCGGCCTTCATCCGGGCGACACCCTTATCGTTGGCGCGGGCGTCCGCCTTCCCCCTCCCCCGCTTGGCGGGCATGGGCATCTACATATTTGTGCAGTTGCTATGGCTCATCACCCGCTTTCGATAGCGGACATTCAGCCGCTCGTCTGTAAATTCTGTCGCATACTGCTTGAATGATTTTGCGGTGTGTAAATACCTATGGGGGAGAAGGGAAGGAAAACCGTGTTCTTTTGAAAGCATCCATCCGGTGGAAGGCGCTTCGCTTCCCGCCGCGGGCTTTTACCGGCCACGCTCGCCCATCGATGCCATCAGCGTATCCGCCGCACGTCCGCGCCCAGGCGCGTCAGTTTTTCCTCGATGCGTTCGTAGCCGCGGTCGAGGTGGTAGATGCGCTCGATCAAGGTTTCGCCCTGGGCGGCCAGGCCGGCGATGACCAGGCTGGCGGAGGCGCGCAGGTCGGTGGCCATGACCGTGGCGCCATCGAGCGCCGGCACGCCGGTGACCACGGCGTTGTTGGCGTCGATGCGGATGTCCGCGCCGAGGCGGATCAGTTCCACGGCGTGCATGAAGCGATTCTCGAAGATCGTTTCGCGGATCACGGCCGAGCCGTCGGCGACACTGTCGATGGCCATGAACTGCGCTTGCATGTCGGTCGGGAAGGCGGGATACGGCGCGGTGCGCACGTCGACCGCCTTGAGCCGGGGCGGAGCTTTCAGGGCGATCGCGCCGGGCCGGCAGTCGATGGCGCAGCCGGCTTCCCTCAGTTTGTCGATGACCGCGTCGAGCAGCGCGGCGGAGGTGCGCGTCAACAGGATTTCACCCCGCGTCGCGGCGGCGGCGCACAGGTAGGTGCCGGTTTCGATGCGATCGGGCATGACCGGGTAGTCGGCGCCATGCAGCCGGCGGACGCCCTGGATGCTGACGCGGTCGGTGCCGGCGCCGGAAATCCTGGCGCCCATCGCCGTCAGGCAGTTGGCGAGATCGACGATTTCGGGTTCGCGCGCGGCGTTTTCGATGATGGTTTCGCCTTCGGCCAGCGTCGCGGCCATCATCAGATTTTCCGTGCCGGTGACGGTGACCATGTCGGTGACGATGCGCGCGCCCTTGAGACGCCGCGCCTGGGCCAGCACGTAGCCGCCCTCGACCCGGATTTCCGCGCCCATGGCCTGCAATCCCTTGATGTGCTGGTCGACGGGCCGGGCGCCGATGGCGCAGCCGCCCGGCAGCGAGACCTTGGCTTCGCCGCAGCGCGCCAGCAAGGGGCCGAGCGCCAGGATCGAGGCGCGCATGGTCTTGACCAGTTCGTAGGGCGCGACGGGATGATCGAGCCGCCGGCCGTCCAGGGTCAGCGCTTCGTCGCCGTCCGCGCGGACCGCGACGCCGATCTGTTCGAGCAGGCGGCGCATGGTGCTCACGTCCTGCAAGCGCGGAACGTTGCTCAGCCGCAGCGGGTCGCCGCACAGCAGGCTGGCGCAGAGGATCGGCAGGGCCGCGTTCTTGGCGCCGGAAATCGCTACTTCGCCGACCAGTGGAACGCCGCCTTCGATCAACAGCTTATCCATGCCGCGCGCTCCATTCCTCGGGGGTCAGGGTTTTCATCGACAGGGCGTGCAGTTCGCCGCTGTCGAAATACGGGCGCAACAGGGCGTTGACCGCCTGCTGGCGCTGCACGCGGCTCCGTCCG
>JAISNE010000414.1 GCA_031276375.1 Accumulibacter sp. | reverse complement strand
GATCATGAGCGAATATCAGCGCGTGGCCGGCGATACCGGCTCCTCCGAGGTACAGATCGCGCTGCTGACCGCGCGCATCAACGATCTGACCGAGCACTTCAAGGAACACGTCAAGGATCATCACTCCCGCCGCGGCCTGCTGCGCATGGTCAGCCGCCGCCGCAAACTGCTGGACTACCTGAAACGTACGAACGTCGATTCGTACCGCTCGCTGATCCAGCGCCTCGGTCTGCGCAAGTAAATTCGCCGGCCGAGCCGTGCGTTTGCCTGACTTCTCCCACGGAACACGTTGCAGCGGACAATCCTCGCGGGTTGTCCGCTGTGTTTTTTGCAGTTTCGCCGACAAGGCGTATTGATGAACGGTATACCGGTGTCGCGGGTATGCGTCATGAACTAACCGAGAGGTAACAATGTTTAAGATTGCCAAGAAGACTTTCACCTATGGTGCGCGCCAGGTGACACTGGAATTCGGAGAAATCGCGCGTCAGGCCGACGCGGCCGTCATGGTGTCGATGGACGACACGGTGGTTCTGGTCACCGCGGTTGGCTCCAGAACCGTCAGGCCGGGCCAGGATTTCTTTCCGCTGACCGTCGACTACATCGAAAAGACCTATGCCGCGGGGCGCATTCCGGGCGGCTTTTTCAAGCGCGAAGGCCGTCCATCGGAAAAGGAAACGCTCATTTCGCGCCTGATCGACCGGCCCTTGCGTCCGCTGTTTCCCGATGGTTTCTACAACGAAGTGCAAATCGTGGCGATGGTCGTCTCGCTCAATCCGGAAATCGATCCGGACATTCCCGCGATGATCGGCGCCTCGGCCGCCCTGGCGGTGTCGGGCATCCCGTTCAACGGCCCGATCGGCGCGGCGCGCGTCGGCTATCTCGACGGCCAGTACGTGCTCAACCCGACCGTCACGCAGCTAAAGGACAGCCGTCTCGATCTGGTCGTCGCCGGAACCGAGAGCGCGGTGCTGATGGTCGAATCGGAAGCCGACGTGCTGCCGGAAGACGTCATGCTGGGCGCCGTGGTGTTCGGCCACGAGCAGTCGCGGATCGTGGTCAACGCGATCAATGAATTCGTCGAAGAGGCCGGCAAGCCGGAATGGGATTGGGCGCCCGCGGCCAAGGACGAGGAGCTGGCGGCCAGACTCGACGCCTTGGTCGAAGCCGACGTGCAGGAAGCCTTCCGCATCACCAGCAAGCAAAAGCGCACACAGCGCCTCGACGAGATCTCGGCCAAGGCCATCGAAAAGCTGACGGCCGGCGAAAACGCGCCGGACGCCGCGACCATCGGCAACCTGTTGTTTGAAATCGAATCGCGCATCGTGCGCGGCCGCATCCTGGCCGGCGAACCGCGCATCGACGGACGCGATACGCGCACCGTGCGCCCGATCTCGATCCGCACCGGCGTGCTGCCGCGCGCGCACGGCTCGGCGCTGTTCACGCGCGGGGAAACCCAGGCGCTGGTTGTCGCCACGCTGGGCACCGGCCGCGACGAACAGATCATCGATTCGCTGGCCGGCGAATACCGCGAGCGTTTCATGCTGCACTACAATTTCCCGCCCTACGCCACCGGCGAGTGCGGCCGCGTCGGCAGCCCGAAGCGCCGCGAAATCGGCCACGGCCGCCTGGCCAAGCGGGCGATGATCGCGGTTCTGCCGAAGGCCGAGGATTTCTCCTACACCATGCGCGTGGTTTCGGAAATCACCGAATCGAACGGCTCCTCCTCGATGGCCTCGGTCTGCGGCTCCACGCTCGCGCTGATGGATGCCGGCGTGCCGCTCAAGGCGCACGTGGCCGGCATCGCCATGGGCCTGATCAAGGAAGGCAACCGTTTCGCCGTGCTCACCGACATCCTCGGCGACGAAGACCATCTCGGCGACATGGACTTCAAGGTGGCCGGCACCGACAGCGGCGTGACCGCCCTGCAGATGGACATCAAGATCCAGGGAATCACCAAGGAAATCATGCAGGTAGCACTGGCGCAGGCCAGGGAGGCGCGTCTGCACATCCTGTCCAGGATGCAGTCCGTCGTCGCCGCGCCGAGAGAGGAAGTATCCACCTACGCGCCGCGTCTTTACACCATGAAGATCAACCCGGAAAAAATCCGCGACGTGATCGGCAAGGGCGGCGCCGTGATCCGCGCCATCACCGAGGAGACCGGCACGACGATCGACATCCAGGAAGACGGCGCGATCACCATCGCCTCGGTCAACAGCCAGGCCGCCGACGCGGCCCGGGCGCGCATCGAAGCGATCACCGCCGACGTCGAAGTCGGCAAGACCTACGACGGCACGGTGCTCAAGCTGCTCGACTTCGGCGCCATCGTCAGCGTCCTGCCGGGGCGCGACGGCCTGCTGCACATCTCGCAGATCGCCAACGAGCGCGTCAACGCTGTCGCGGATTACCTCAAGGAAGGACAGAAAGTGCGCGTCAAGGTGCTGGAAGCCGACGAAAAAGGCCGCGTCCGCCTGTCGATGAAAGCCGCCGCCGCCGAAGCCGCCGCGCAGGCGGCCCAGCAGGCCGAA
>JAISNE010000383.1 GCA_031276375.1 Accumulibacter sp. | reverse complement strand
AGAGGGCGCATACCCTCCGGCGCGAAGCGCCGCCTGTTTTTCTTGGCTTTTTTGACGACTCCGAAGGGGAAACGCGACAGGGGCGGGATAGTGACGCTGGCCGCCCACGGGGGCGCTCCCGCGAAAGACCGCGTGGGCAGGCCACCGTGCCTGCCCGCGCCCGCAACGAAACGCCCTTCCCAAACGCTCCATTTCGACATCCGCTTATGCGATGGCCCTGGGGGCGAGGTACGGATTTCGAAGATTCCCGGGCGCGGCGGTTATGCGCGCGGCGCGCGCCGCGCATTGCCATCGAACAAGTCCAGCAGACGTTCCCGCCAGGCGAAGAGCGCATCGTCTTCGACCAACAATTCAAACGCGCTCACGCATCTGGCCCATTGCAGGGAGCCGAAGAGAATGTAATCGGCATACAGCGGACTCGTCCCGCCCAGGAAAGCCTGGCTGGCGAGCACGCGCCGCGCCGGATCGAGCGACTGGCGGAAGGGGGCGACCGCGGCGTCGCGGTCCGCGGCGACCTCTTCGAGCGATTTTCCGAAGCGTTGCTCGCGGCTTGCGCGAAAGTACGCGCGATCCTTTTCGTGGAGCACCGCAAAGATATCCGCGACGATCAGCCGCGCAATGCCGGGATTGACGACGGCGTCCGCGAATTCGTTGATGAAGCGCGTCAGCGCCTGGCCGGCGGCGCCGCCGAACAGGGAGGGCGCGGCGGGATAGCCGCGTTCCAGATGATCGGCGATCGCCCACGAATCGAAAATGACCGTCCCGCCGTCGACCAGGACAGGCACGCGCCCCTGCCCCGAGAAAGCAATCGCTTTCTTTTCGGTGAAGCGCCAGGGAATCGTCTCGAATTCCAGCCCTTTGTGCAGCAGGGCCATGCGCGAGCGCCAGCAGTACGAGCTGAAGCGCAGGCCGGGGTTGGCGCCGGCCAGTTCATACAGGATGCGTGAAGTTGCCATGATGTCGTCCTTTCGGTGGGTTCGTGTATGCGCCGGGCGGTTCATGAGAAGGATGCGCGAGCTTATTTTGCCTCTTCCGCGCGGGCGGAGGTTTGTCCGAAAAGAAACGCCCTGGAGCCCGGGGTCACGGTCGCCGCGGTATTGATTTCGGCGGCCGCGCGGTACGCCCGGTCTACCGCCGGACGCGCCCGGATCGCCGCGAACCAGCGTTTCAGATGCAAAAATTCATCCATATCCTGCTGCTGCCGCTGCCATGGAACGATCCACGGGTACGCCGCCATGTCGGCGATGGAATAGTCGCCGGCGACGAATTCGCGGTCGGCCAGGCGCCGGTTCAGCACGCCGTACAGCCGGTTCGTTTCCCGCACATAGCGATCGATCGCGTAGGGCAGCTTTTCCGGGGCATACTGGCCGAAATGATGATTTTGCCCGGCCATCGGGCCAAGTCCGCCCATCTGCCAGAAAAGCCATTGCAGCGTCTCCGCGCGCCCGCGCAAATCAGACGGGATGAAGCGGCTCGTCTTTTCGGCCAGATAGAGCAGGATCGCCCCCGATTCGAAAAGCGCGACCGGCGTTCCGCCATCGGCCGGCGCGTGGTCAACGATCGCCGGAATGCGGTTGTTCGGCGAAATCCGCAGGAAGTCCGCGCCGAACTGTTCGCCCCTGGAAATATTGATCGGGACGATTCTGTACGGAATTTGCGCCTCTTCCAGGAATATCGTGATTTTGTGGCCGTTGGGGGTCGTCCAGTAATAGAGGTCGATCATCTGTCATCTGAAATCTGATATACCGCCCGGTCTTCCAGCCTGACCGCTGTCAGCGCCCCCCCCCACAGGCATCCGGAATCGAGCGCCAGCAGGTTCGGCAGGATCTTCAGGCCGAGCGCCGACCAGTGTCCGGTCACCAGCGTCGTTCCGGCGCTGCGCCGGTCAGGCGCTTCGAACCACGGTACATATCCGGGCGGGGCGCTGTCGACGCCGCCCTTGGCATGGAATTCCATGACTCCGTTCGGAGTGCAGAAACGCAGGCGGGTCATGGCGTTGACGATCACGCGCAGGCGCGGCCAGCCGGTCAGATCGTCGCGCCAGCCGGCCGGTTCGCTGCCCCACAGCCTGGAAAGGAATTCCCGCCAGCCGGGCGCCGTCAGGGCCGTTTCGACCTCGCCCGCCAGAGCCTGGGCATCGGCCACCGTCCATTGCGGCAACAGGCCGGCATGCGCCAGGCAATGACCGTTTTCCACATGGCACATGCGCTGATGGCGCAGCCAGGACAACAGTTCGTCGCGATCCTCCGCCCGCAGGACATCGTCGAAAGTGTCGCTTTTCCCGCGCTTGCCGAAACCTTCGGCGGCCATGAGCAGCGACAGGTCGTGATTCCCCAGGACGGTGATGGCCGAGTCTCCGAGCGCCTTCACGAAACGCAGGGTTTCGAGCGAGCGCGGCCCGCGGTTGACCAGGTCGCCGACCAGCCACAGGCGGTCGGCGGCCGGGTCGAACCGGCAGTGTTCGAGCAGCCGCATGAACGAGGCGAAGCAGCCCTGGATGTCTCCGATGGCGTAAGTGCTCATGTTTTTCAGAGGACGGAAGACAGAGGACAG
>JAISNE010000365.1 GCA_031276375.1 Accumulibacter sp. | reverse complement strand
GCCAGGCAGGCGCTGGCGGTATGAATTCGAGATCAACACGACACAAGGAGGCATCATGCACCTGACACCACGGGAAATCGAGAAACTGATGCTGCACACCGCGGGCGAGCTGGCCAAATCGCGCAAGAACAAGGGGCTCAAGCTCAATTACGTGGAATCCATCGCCTACATTTCCTCCGAGCTGATGGAGCTGGCGCGCGAGGGCAAGACGGTGCGCGAGTTGCAGGCACTCGGCGCGACGCTGCTGAGGAAGGAAGAGGTCATGGAGGGCACGGCGGAGATGATTCCCACCGTCCAGATCGAAGCCACGTTCGATGACGGCACCAAGCTCGTCACCGTGCATCACCCCATCCAATAACGCCAAGGAGCGCTTCCATGATTCCTGGAGAAATACGCGTCAAGAACGCGCGCCTCACCCTCAACGCGGGACGGCCGACGAAGCGGATCACCGCCACCAACCAGGGCGATCGGCCGATCCAGGTCGGCTCGCACTTCCACTTTTTCGAGGTCAACCGCGCGCTCGCCTTCGACCGCGCCAGCGCCTGGGGCTATCGGCTCGACATTCCCTCCGGCGCCGCCGTGCGCTTCGAGGCCGGGGAAAGCAAGACCGTCCAGCTCGTCGCCATCGCGGGCAGGCGGCGCGTGCTCGGACTCAACCGCCTGACCGAGGGCGAAATCAACGACACCACCCTCGAAGCCGCGCTGCGCAAGGCGGCGCTCGGGAATTTTCTGGACACTGTCCTGGACACTGAGGCCAAGGAGCAAAAATCATGAGTGCTGACATCAGCGGCAAGGAATACGCGGCCATGTTCGGCCCGACCACGGGCGACAAGGTGCGCCTGGGGGACACCGCGCTTTTCATCGAGGTCGAAAAGGACTACACGGTCTACGGCGACGAAATGAAGTTCGGCGGCGGCAAGACCATCCGCGACGGCATGGGGCAGAACAGCGTGGTCACCTCCCGGACCGGCGCGCTCGACCTGCTCATCACCAACGCCCTCATCCTCGACCATTGGGGCATCGTCAAGGCCGACATCGGCATCAAGGACGGCAGGATCGTCGGCGTCGGCAAGGCGGGCAATCCCGACATCATGGACGGCGTGCATCCGGCGCTGGTGGTCGGCGCGGGCACCGAAGTCATCGCGGGCGAGGGCAGGATCGTCACCGCCGGCGCCGTCGACACCCACGTCCACTACATCTGCCCGCAGCAGGTCGAAACCTCGCTCTATTCCGGAGTCACCACGCTCATCGGCGGCGGTACCGGGCCGGCGGTCGGTACCTTCGCCACCACCTGCACGCCCGGCGAATTCAACCTGCATAAAATGCTGGAGGCCGTCGAGGACTTTCCGATGAACTTCGGCTTTTTCGGCAAGGCCAACTGCGCCACCAAGGCGCCGCTGATCGAACAGATCAAGGCGGGCGCGATCGGCCTGAAACTGCACGAGGACTGGGGCACCACGCCCGCCGCCATCGACACCAGCCTGGAAGTCGCCGACGAATACGACGTGCAGATCACCATCCACACCGACACGCTCAACGAAGCCGGCTACTTTGAATCCACCCGGGCCGCCATTGGCGGACGCGCCATTCACACCTATCACACCGAAGGCGCGGGCGGCGGGCACGCGCCCGACATCATCAAGGCGGCGGGGCTGGCCAACGTCATGCCGTCCTCCACCAGTCCGACCATGCCTTTCGCCAAGAACACCATCGACGAGCACCTGGACATGATCATGGTCTGCCATCACCTCGATCCCCGCTTGCCGGAGGATGTGGCCTTCGCCAAATCCCGCATCCGCCACGGCACGCTGGCGGCGGAGGATGTGCTGCACGACCTGGGGGCGATCTCCATCCTCAACTCCGACTCGCAGGCCATGGGGCGTCCCGCCGAGGTCATCACCCGCGCCTGGCAAGCGGCGGACAAGATGAAAAAGCAGCGCGGACAACTGCCGGAAGCCAAGGGCGCGGACAACGATAATTTCCGCGCCCGGCGCTACGTCGCCAAATACACCATCAATCCGGCCATCGCGCACGGTATTTCCGATTACCTTGGCTCCATAGAAAGCGGCAAGATCGCCGATCTCGTGATCTGGAAACCGGCGCTGTTCGGCGTCAAGCCGGACCTCGTCCTGAAGGGGGGCTTCATCGTCGCCGCCAAGATGGGCGACGCCAACGCCTCCATCCCCACGCCGCAGCCGGTCATCATGAGGAACATGTGGGGCGCCCACGGCAAGGCGCGCGCCCGCACGGCGATCACTTTCGTCTCGCGGGCGGCCTACCTGGATGGCGTCAGGGAAAGGCTCGGCCTGGAAAAAATCGTGCTCCCCGTCAGCCGTTGCCGCAGCGTGGGCAAGAAGGACATGATCCTGAACGACAAAACCCCGAGGATCGAAGTCGACCCCGAAACCTATGAAGTGACGATAGACGGCGAAAAAGTTTCCTGCCCGCCTTCCGACACGCTGCCACTCACGCAACGCTACTACTTGTTCTGAGGCGGGACGAACAACCCGGCAGGAGTCGCCTTGGGGCCGGGAAGAGAAGAACAGCGCGTGCGGCTTCCCGCTTTCCTGGCGACCGGCGTTCACACGCAAAACCTCACGCCATCGCCACGCTGGGTTGCCGCGACGAGGGCATGGAGTTGCGCTTGGTCGAGCTTGCCCATCCCTCCAGCATATTGAGATTTCCACAACCGTTGCGCTTGCAATGAGTGCGGCGTGCCTCTCTCGCCTCAAATCCCGCGCATCTTGCCCATCGCCATGTTGGCGGCGGCGGTGCGCGTTTCCACGCCGAGTTTTTCAAAGACGTGTTCGAGGTGCTTGTTCACGGTGCGCGGGCTGCTGCCGAGGATGTCGCCGATATCCTGGTTGGTCTTGCCGAGCGTGACCCAGTAGAGCACCTCGGCTTCACGCTGCGTCAGGCGGAAGGCGGCGATCAGCGATTCGACGGCCGAGGCGTCGTTTTCCTCGCGCAGCACGACAAGCCATTCCTCGTCGCCGGCCGGGTCGTGGTGGAAGGAGGCAAGCAGGCGGCGGCTGCCGTCGGCGACCAGGAGGGCGGTCGGTTCGCGGCCCTCGCGCCGGCTGGCGATGGCCTGGGCGATCCATGCGAGCAGGCGCGGCGGCGTCTCCTGTTCGCTTCCGGGCGCGTCGCCGTCGGTGAAATAATCGTCGAGCAGCTTGCGCGCCAGCGCCGTTTGCCACACCCGCCTGCCGTCGGCGACGCTGACCGCCACGGTGGCCTGGCCGAAGGCGTCGAGCGCGGTGCGCGCCTGGCGCATCTGGCGGGCGTTCTGCATGTGCGCGGCGATGCGCGCCAGGACTTCGGCGGGACGGATCGGCTTGGTCACGTAATCGGCGCCGCCGGCGGCGAAGGCGGCGATGACATGCTCGGTCTCGGTCAGCCCGGTCATGAAGACGATCGGAATGTGATGGGTGGTGAAACTGGCCTTCAGGCGCCGCGCGACCTCGAATCCATCCATGCCCGGCATCAGCGCGTCGAGCAGGACCACGTCGGGCAGGCTCTGGCGCGCGCGCTGCAAGGCGGCCTCGCCGTGCGTGGCGACGAGCACCGTATAGCCGGCCTCGTCGAGGGCGTCGTGCAGGAGCGAGAGGTTTTCCGGCACGTCGTCGACGATCAGCACGATGCCGGGAGCGCCTTGGTCAGCCGCCATCGCGGGCCTTTCTCAGGATTTCCTTCATGGCGTCGAACTGGAAGCGGCGGGCGAGGCCGCGCAGGACGACGACGAATTCGCCGCTCGCGGGCTGCTGGCGCTCGATTTCGCCCAGCTTGTTGAGAATGCCGCGCACGTAGCCAAGGTCGATGAGTTCGTCGAGCGCGGCCAGCGCCTGGGCGTCCGGAGGCGTGAGCGCCGCCGGGGGCGAGTGTTCCGGGACAGGCGCCGGCGCGCGGTCGGCGTAAACCCATTCCAGTTCCAGCCGGCGTCCGATCCAGTCGAGCAATTCGTCGACGCGCAGCGGTTTGACGAGGAAATCGTCGCTGCCGACGCCGGCGTCGTTATCCTGGCCTTTCTCGAAGGCGTTGGCCGAGACGATGGCGAGGCGCGCCTCGAGTTTCATCCCGCGCAGGCGGCGGATCGTCTCCCAGCCATCCAGGCCGGGCATGGCGAGATCCATGAGGATCAGATGCGGCGCGAAGGCCGGCGCGATCCGCAGGCATTTCTCGCCGCTCGAGGCCTGTTCGACCTGGAAGCCGAGCGGATCGAGCACGTTCTGCAACAGGTCGCGGTCGACCTTTTCGTTGTCGACGACGAGGACGCGGCGGCGGATGCCGACATAGCCGACGCGGTTGGCCGGTGACGGCGTCCGCGCGGCACGCGTGTCATGGATACGCGGCAGGAACAGGCGGATGCGAAAGCAACTGCCCTGGCCGAGGATGCTCGTTACCGTCATTTCGCCGCCCATCAGCGTGGTCAGCATGTGCGCGACCGACAGACCGATGCCGCTGCCGCCGGCCCGCGTCGCGCGACCGCGCACGAAAGGCTCGAAGACGCGGTCGATGTCCTCCTCGGCGATGCCGGGACCGGTGTCGCGGATTTCAAACAGGGCGACATCGTGGCGGAATTCAACGCGGAACTCGACCTGGCCGCTCGCCGTGAACTTCACCGCGTTGCCGAGCACGTTGATCAGTATCTGCCGCAGGCGGCGCGGGTCGGCGCGTACCACGGGGGGTGTCTCGCCGGCGGGCGTGTAATGGAACGCCAATCCCTTGTCGCGCGCTTGCAGCTCGAACATGCCGACGATCTGCCACAGGAATTCGGGGAAGCCGAAAGGCCGGGTTTCGAGCGTCATCCGCCCGCTTTCGATGCGGGCGATGTCCAGCGTGCTTTCGATGACCGAGAGCAGATGGTCGCCGCTCTGGCGGATGATATCGACGGCCTGCCGCCGGTTGGACGGGATCGAGGGATCGTCGGCGAGTATCTGCGCGTAACCCAGGATGCTGTTGAGCGGCGTGCGCAATTCGTGACTGATCGCGGTGATGTAGCGGCTTTTCGCCTGGTTGGCCTGGTCGGCGGCCCGCTTGGCCTTTTGCAACTGTTCGTCGGTGCGCTGGTGCGAGGCGATTTCCCGCATCAGGAGATGCGTCTGGCGCTTCGATTCCTCCTGCGCGACCTGCCGGCTCTGGTGCGCGAGCACCATCCACCAGGCGCCGATGCCGACGAACAGCAGGAGCGCGGCGAATATCTTGATGAATATCTCCCGCAAGCGCGGCGCGAGTTCCGGCCCGGCCGCGCCCAGCGACAGCGACTCGTGGGCGTGGAGCAGCCCGAGCAGTCCAGCGAGCGGCAGCACGATGCCGAGCAGCAGCAGCAGGTATTGCGCCAGTCCGGCGTCGAGATAGCGCGCCGCGCGCGCTGGCAACAGGCGTTTTGACAGGGCGCGCCATTGTCCGGCGAGGCTGGCGCCGGGCTTGCACGCATCCTCGCAGCGCGCGTCGAGCGAGCAGCACAGCGAACAGATCGTGCCGGCGTAGGCCGGGCAGTGGGCGGTGTCCTCGCCGGCGTATTCCCGCTCGCAGATGGCGCAGCGCCGCGCGCCGGAGGCGGGGGCGTCGCGGCGCGCCAGGTAATAGCGTCCGTCCGTCCACCAGGCGATCAGCGGCGAGGCGGCGAAGGCGGCGAGCAAGGCGATGAAGCTGGCGTAGGGTTGCGCGCCCGCGCCGAAGAGGCCGGTGAAGGCGGCGATCGACAGCGCCGAGGCGATGCTCATCGCGCCGACGCCGACCGGATTGATGTCGTGGAGGTGGCTGCGCTTGAACTCGATGCCGCGCGGCGAGAAGCCGAGCGGCTTGTTGACCGTCAAATCGGCGACGACGGTGGCCATCCACGAGATGGCGATGTTGGAATACAGGCCGAGCACCTGGCCAAGCGCCTGGAAAACATCAAGCTCCATCAGGAGCAGCGCGATCAGCGTGTTGAACACGACCCACACCACGCGGCCGGGATGGCTGTGCGTCAGCCGGGCGAAGAAGTTCGACCAGGCCAGCGAGCCGGCGTAGGCGTTGGTGACGTTAATCTTGATCTGCGAGACGACGACGAACAGTACCGTGGCGCCGATCGCCAGCGCCGGATCGGAAAAGACGCGCGAGAAACCGATCAGGTACATCTGGTTCGGATCGACGGCTTTCTCGATGGGCACGGCGTTGCGCAGCGCGAGGTAGGCGAGCAGCGCGCCGCCGAGCATCTTGGCCACGCCCGGGACAATCCAGCCGGGGCCGCCGATCACCACCGCCGCCCACCAGCGCCAGGCGTTGGCCGGCGCACGCTCGGGCATGAAGCGCAGATAATCGGCCTGTTCGGCCATCTGGGTGACGAGCGCGATGCCGACGGTCAGCGCGGCGCCGAACAGCGGCATCGAAAAGGCCGCGCCGTCGCCGCGGACGCCGGCGTAGCTCGCCAGTTCGCGCACGGTCTCCGGGCATTCGGCAAGCAGGAAGGCAAAAGGCAGGACCAGCAGCGCGAGCCACAGCGGCTGCGTCCAGGCTTGCAGGCGGCTGATCGCGGTGACGCCGTGGGCGACCAGGGGAATGACCGCCAGCGCGCAAATCAGGTAGCCCCAGGCCGGCGGAACGCCGAAGCCCAGTTCCAGGGCGTAGGCCATGATCGCCGCTTCCAGCGCGAAGAAGATGAAGGTGAACGAGGCGTAGATCAGCGAGGTGATGGTCGAGCCGATGTAGCCGAAGCCGGCGCCGCGCGTCAACAGGTCCATGTCCAGGCCGTGCGTGGCGGCCGCGTGGCTCACCGGCAGGCCGATCAGGAAAATGATCAGCCCGACGGCGAGGATGGCCCAGAACGCGTTGATGAAGCCGCTCTCCACCAGCATCGTCGCGCCGACCGCCTCCAGCACCAGGAATGAGGACGCGCCGCCGAAGGCGGTATTGGCCACGCGCATTTCCGGCCATTTGCGGAAGCTGTGCGGGGTGAAACGCAGCGCGTAGTCCTCCAGCGTCTCGTTGGCCACCCAAGTGTTGTAATCGCGCCGGATCTTGGCGATATGCTGCGGCGGCTTGGCGGCGTCGGCGGGTGGCGGATCGGACGGGGTGTCGGACATGAAATGGCGAGCGCGGGGAAGCGACCGCTATTCTAACCGCCGCCCCGTCGACTTCGACGGCCAGCGACTACGCTATCTGACGTATTCCGGCGCGAGGCGTCCCACCGTAATCTGGCGCCGTGTTCATGACAACCCCAAGGAGTCTTCCATGAAAAAAACCCGTCGCGCCATCCTCAAGGCCACCCTGCTGTCGGCCACGCTCGCCTCGATCGGCCTCGCGCCGCTCGGCGTCCTC
>JAISNE010000357.1 GCA_031276375.1 Accumulibacter sp. | reverse complement strand
AGGTCAGCGCGGCGATGCCGCCGATGAAGATCAGCGGACTGTAGCTGGCGCGTTCGGCGGAATAGGGCGCGAGGAACAGCCAGCTTCCGGCGCGCGCGTCGAGCCACAGGGTGGCGCCGAGCAGCGAGCGCACCACCGGCCCGAGCATGGCGATGACCGCGCTGGGCAGCAGCCCGAGCAGCACGCAGCCGGCGCCCAGCCAGGCCAGGCCGAGGCGCGAAAGCAGCGAGGCGTCGTGCGCCTCGGCGAGCTTTTCCTCGCGCGGCTGGCCGAGAAAAATGATGCCGAAGAACTTGACCATGGTGAATCCGGCGAGCGCGGAAATCAGCGCGATGGCGCCGGCGAACACCGGCAGCAGCATGTTCAGGTAGCCGTGCGGCACCTCGGGAGTGAACAGGAAACTTTGCAGCAGCAGCCATTCCGAAACAAAGCCGTTGAGCGGCGGCAGGCCGGCCGAGGCCAGCACGCCGATCAACGCCAGCCAGGCCACCCACGGCATCTGGTGGATCAGGCCGCCGAGCTTGCCGAGATTGCGCTCGCCGGTGGCGTGCAACACCGAGCCGGTGGACAGGAACAAAAGACTCTTGAAAAAGGCATGGTTCAGGCAGTGATAGAGCAGCGCGGTGAGCGCCAGCGCCGCGAAGCTGTGCATGCCGAAGGCGCTGAAAATCAGCGCCAGCCCCATCGCCAGCACGATCAGGCCGATGTTTTCGATCGACGAATAGGCGAGCAGGCGTTTCATGTCCGTCTGCACCGCCGAGAAGGTGACGCCGAACAATGCCGAGGCCAGTCCGGCCAGCAGCAGCAGCAGGCCCCACCACCAGGTGGCATGCGTCCCCAGCAGGTCGAAAGCGACGCGCAGCAGGCCGTAGATGGCGGTCTTGAGCATGACCCCGCTCATCATCGCCGAAATCGGCGAAGGCGCCGCCGGGTGCGCTTCCGGCAGCCAGACGTGCAAGGGCAGCAGCCCGGCCTTGGCGCCGAAGCCGAACAGGGCGAGCAGGAACGCGGCGGTCTGCCAGAAATCGCCGCCCTTGAAACCGCGCATGGCGTCGAAGGTATAGTCGCCGGCGCTGCCGGCCATGACGCCGAACGAGAGCAGGATCGCCACCGCGCCGATATGCGCGAGCAGCAGGTAGAGATAACCGGCGCGCCGGGTTTCGGCGTGCCGGTGTTCCGCGGTGACCAGGAAGAACGAGGAGAGCGCCATCGTTTCCCAGGCCACCATGAAGGCGTAGCCGTCGTTGGCCAGCATGACGAAGGCCATGCTGGACAGAAAGATGTGATAGAGCAGGCATTGCAAGCCGAGCGCGCTGCCCTCGGTCTGGCGGAAATAGCCCGCGGCGTAGATCGAAATGCCGGCCGAGGCGGCGCCGAGCAGGAAGAGGAAGAAGGCCGCCAGCGCATCGAGGCGCAGATGGAAAGGCAGGCCCGGCAGGCCGATCGGCAGGATCAGTTCCTGTGTTCCGGAGCCCAGCGCGGCCAGCGCGAACAGCGCCACGGCGACGCTGTTGAGCGCGCTGAACGGAAACAGCCGGCGGCTGATGACGACGAAATCGCGCGCGCGAAAAATGCCGGCCAGCCCGATGGCCAGCCAGATCAGGGCGGAGATCAGCACCGCGAGGATCAGCACCGGCATGCCCATGACCGGCCCTCCTGGCCGCCCTCCTTGTCGCTGGGCGCCGCGGAACGTATCCAGGCTGGCCTCCGCGCTGGCGTCCGGATTGGCGTCATTTTCATCTGATACCAGGTTGCGCTCGACAGGCCGTTGATATTCAAGTCCGACGTGTCAGGATTCCGGTCATTTCCTGGCGTATCACAATGGTTTGACCGCGACCTGGTATCAGAGGACAGAGGACAGTCAGTTTCCGGCGCTTCGCGCCGCAAATACCATTGACAAAGGATGACGGAAATGCAAATGGCGATTCTGATAGCGATCGGCCTTGGCGCCGGGATGTGTTCCGGGCTGTTCGGCATCGGCGGCGGCGTGGTCATCGTGCCGGCGCTCGTCTACCTGCTCGACTTCCCCCTGCACCGCGCCATCGGCACCAGCCTCGCCGTATTGCTGCCGCCCATTGGCGCGGCGGCCGTTTACGCGTACTACCGGGCGGGGCATATCGATTGGACGGCCGCGCTTGTCCTGGCGATCACGATATTCGTCGGCGCGTGGCTGGGCGCGATGGTGGCCAATCAGTTCAACGAGACCTGGCTGCGCAATCTGTTTGGCGTTTTCTTGATTGCCCTGGGCGGCCATACGCTGTTTTTCAGCCAGCCGGGCTGATCCGGCCGCCGGAAAACGGCGGGCGGATCGCGGCATCCCCCGCCGGGCGGCGAAACCGCGCGACGCGGCGTCGGTCATCCAGACCTTTTACCGCTTGGAACCATAATTGGTTCAAAATGCCGCTTTCTTTTTCGCCCAGCGTATCCGTGAAATCGCTCGATGACTGGCTGGAATTTCTCGAAGGGCTGCATCCTGGGGGGCAGGGCGGGATCGTGCTCGGGCTGGAGCGCGTTTCTCGCGTCAAGGCGGGGTTGCGGCAGCGGCAGAATTGTCCGCTGATCGTCGTCGGCGGGACCAACGGCAAGGGTTCGACCTGTGCCTATCTGGAGGCGATTTACCGGGCCGCCGGCCATCGAACCGGCTGCTATACCTCGCCGCACCTGCTGGCGTACAACGAGCGGGTGCGCGTCGACGGCGCGCCGGCGGGCGATGCCGAACTCTGCGCCGCGTTCGCCCGCGTCGAGGCGGCGCGGCAGGCGGCCGGGGGAGTGGCGCTGACCTATTTCGAGTTCGGCACGCTGGCGGCGTGGGAGGTATTCGCCGCGGCGCGGGCACAACTCGTCATTCTGGAAGTCGGACTGGGCGGGCGGCTCGACGCGGTCAATGTTTATGACGCCGACGTGGCGGTGGTGACCGGCATCGCGCTCGATCATACCGACTGGCTGGGGCCGGACCGGGAGAGCATCGGTTTCGAGAAGGCCGGAATCTTCCGCGCCGGCCGGCCGGCCATCTGCGCCGACGCGTGTCCGCCGCGAACCTTGGTCGAGCATGCGCGGGCGATCGGCGCCGGGCTGCGTCTGATTGGCCGCGATTTTGCCGGCGAACGCGCGGAGGCGGAGGCAGAAGCGGAATGGTCGTACCGGGACGGCCAGGGCGCATCCCGCGAGGCCTTGCCGATTCCGGCCCTGGCGGGCGCGCACCAGTTGAGCAACGCCGCCGCCGCGCTGGCGGCCATCGACTGCCTGCGGGAGCGCCTGCCGGTGTCCTTGCCGGCGATCCGCGACGGCTTGCGGCAAGTCCGGCTGGCGGGGCGTTTCCAGCGCGCGCGCGAACGTCCGGCGGTGGTCCTGGATGTCGCGCACAATCCGCAGGCGGCGGCCTGCCTGGCCGACAACCTCGAAGCGATGGACGCGCGCGGCGCTTTCCGGCGGACCTTGGCCGTCGTCGGCATGCTGGCCGACAAGGACATCGCCGGAACGCTGCGGGCATTGGCCGGGCGGGTCGATATCTGGCTGCTGGCCGGGCTGGACGGGCCGCGCGGCGCGGCGGCGGAAATTCTGGCGGCGGTCGTGGAAACAGGCCTGGGCGGACGGTCGATGTGTTTTCCGTCGCCAGTTGAGGCCTTCCGGCACGGCATGGGCTTGGCGGAAGAAGATGATAGAATTATCGTCTTCGGGTCGTTCCACACCGTCGCCGCCGTCCTGCGCGAAATCGGGCAGGACCGCCAAGACGCCCCCGATACCCGACATCTGACACCTGATCCCTGACCTCCGATCCCCGATCCCCATGCCAGATTTATCCGACGCCGATCTGCAACTCAAGAAACGCGCCCGCCGGCGGCTGGTCGGCGCGGCGGCCTTTGCCGGACTGGTTGCCGTCGTTCTGCCGATGGTCATGGACGAGGAGCCGAAGCAGCAGGTGCAGGACGTGCAAATCAGCATTCCCGGCCAGGAGCGGACACCGTTCAAGCCCAGGCTGGAGCCGGCTGGCGACGAGACGAAGGAAGCGCCGGCGTGGCCCGCCGAGCCAACGCCGCCGAGCGAGAAACCGGCGCCGAAACCGGCCGAGCCGGTGGTGAAACCAGTGGAAACGCCAAAACCGGCCGAGCCGCCAAAGCCGGCGGCAAAACCGGTGGAAACGCCAAAACCCGCGCCGAAGCCGGTGGAAACGCCGAAACCTGCGCCCAAACCGGCGGAAAAGCCCGTGGAAAGGCAGACCGAGGCGCAGCGCGCCGCGGCGATCCTCAGCGGCAGGATCGAGGGGGTGCCGGCGCCCGGCGCCAATGTCCCGTTCGTGATTCTCATCGGCGCTTTCTCGAATCCCGTCAATGTCAGGATATTGCAGACGAAGCTCGGCGAACTCGGCGTCAAGATGTATACCGAACCGCTCGATTCCCCCGGTGGCCGGAAGACGCGCGTGCGCGCCGGTCCCTTCGACAGCCGCGCGGCGGCCGAGAAGGCGCTGGCGAAGATGAAGCGCATCGGGGTCAACGGAGTGGTCGCGGCGAAGCAATGACGCCGTTCGATTACACCGTTCTGGTCATCCTGCTGGCGTCCATGATGCTCGGTGGCTGGCGCGGGGTGCTGAGCGAGATCATCGCCATCGCCGCCTGGGTGGCGGCGTTCTGCGCGGCCAAAATGTGGGGCGGTGAGTTCGCCCGGCAGTTTCTGACCGGGATCGGCGACCCGCTGCTGCGCATCGTCGTGGCCTGGGTGCTGATCGTGGTGATCGTGTTGCTGGTGATGTCCATGGTGCGGTTGGCCGTCCGCGGCCTGCTCAGGGCGGTCGGGCTGAGTCCCACCGATCGCACGCTGGGCATCCTGTTCGGGGCGGCGCGCGGCGGATTGGTGGTGCTGGCGCTGGTGGCGCTCGGCGGCATGCTGTCGCTGTCCGGGGAAAAATGGTGGCGCGGCGCGTATCTGTCGGCGCCGCTGGAGACGGCGGTGCTGGCGTGCCGACCCTGGCTGCCGCCGGAATTGGCGAGACGGATTCATTTCAGGTAACGGAATCCCTATGTGCGGTATTCTCGGAGTCATGGCGAACACGCCGGTCAATCAGTTGCTCTACGACGGGCTGATGGTCTTGCAGCATCGCGGGCAGGATGCCGCCGGCATCGCCACCAGCAAGGACAACGCCTTTTTCATGCACAAGAGTCCGGGGCTGGTGCGCGACGTTTTCCGTACGCGCAACATGCGCGTGCTGCCGGGCAACATGGGCATCGCGCACTGCCGCTACCCGACGGCGGGCTCGCCGTCCGATTCGGCGGAGTCGCAGCCGTTCTACGTCAACTCGCCGTTCGGCCTGGTGCTCGCGCACAACGGCAACCTGACCAATACCAGCCAGTTGCAGGAAGAAATGTTCCGGCAGGATCTGCGCCACATCAACACCAGTTCCGATTCCGAGGTGCTGCTCAACGTGCTGGCGCACGAACTCCAGGAGTCGGCCAAGGGCTTCCGGCTCGACCTGGACAATATCTTCGCCGCCGTCGCCGGCGTCCATCGCCGCTGCAAGGGCGCGTATGCCGTGGTCGTGCTGATCGCCGGCTACGGTCTGCTGGCCTTCCGCGATCCGTTCGGCATCCGTCCGCTGGTGGTCGGGGTCAATGAAACGGCGCAGCGTCCCGAATACCTCGTCGCGTCCGAGTCGGTGGCGCTCGACACGCTGGGCTTCAAGGTGCTGCGCGACGTGGCGCCGGGGGAGGCGCTGTTCGTGGACATGATGCACACGCCGCACTTCCGTCAATGCGCCGCGGCGCCGGTGCTCTCGCCGTGCATTTTCGAATACGTCTATCTGGCGCGTCCGGATTCGGTCATCGACGGCGTTTCCGTTTACGAGGCGCGCCTGCGCCTGGGCGAGCACCTCGCCGACAAGGTGGCGCGAAACCTGCCGGTCGAGGAGATCGACGTGGTCATCCCGATCCCCGATTCGAGCCGTCCCGCGGCGATGCAACTGGCGCAGCGCCTGCACATTCCCTACCGCGAAGGCTTCGTGAAGAACCGCTACATTGGCCGCACCTTCATCATGCCGGGGCAGTCGGTGCGCAAGAAATCGGTGCGCCAGAAACTCAACACCGTCGGCCAGGAATTCGAGGGCAAACGCGTCCTCCTGGTCGACGACTCCATCGTGCGCGGCACCACCAGCCGCGAAATCGTCGAGATGGCGCGGGCGGCCGGCGCGCTCAAGGTCTATTTCGCCTCGGCGGCCCCGCCCGTGCGCTATCCCAACGTCTATGGCATCGACATGCCGACGCGCGGCGAGCTGATCGCCACCGGCCGGAGCGAGGCCGAGATCGCCCGCGAGATCGGCGCCGACGCGCTGGTTTTCCAGGATCTGGAAGCGCTCAAGACGTCGATCAGCGAAATCAATCCCCGGTTGAGCACTTTCGACTGCTCGTGTTTCGACGGCCGCTACGTGACCGGCGATGTCACGGAAGCCTATCTCGATGCCGTCGAAAGCGCGCGCGAGGGTAAATCCGCCGCCTTCGGCGATGGCAATGGCGATGACGATGACGCGGACGAAGACGATTCGCGGCAGCTCGACCTCAACCTGAAGACGTCGGCCTGAGACGGATTCTTTCGGCGCGGAGAGCACGTGTTGGGTGTCGGGTGTCAGGGATCAGTATCAGGGGAATGACAGGCGCGGGAGGACGGTCCGATACTCGGTGGCCAGCACCTTGTCAGGTAAGCCATTGAGGGCGATCCTGGCCATGCTTTCATGCACCACCCTCGCTTTTTTTAAGACGAGACGGTCAAAATACCCGTCATTCCCGCGCAAGCGGGAATCCAGAAAAAGCGCAAGGCGCTGGATTCCCGCCTGCGCGGGAATGATGCCAGGTTGCGCTCAACAGGCTGTTGATACTCCAGTCCGAGGTGTCAGGATTTCGGTCATTTTTGGCGTATCACGATGGTATGACTGCAACTTGGTATCATGCACCACTCTCGCTTTTTTTAAGACGAGGCGGTCAAAATACCCGTCATTCCCGCGCAGGCTTAGAATCCAGAGCATGGAAGGGGTTGCGCCCCTCGCATGCCGGATTATCCCCTGAAGGGGGAGGTTTCCAACTGGAGTTGGTTTACGATGAAGGAAAGTCAGTTCGTCCGCTTGCGGCAAAGTGACTGGGTAGCGTGGGATCTCTGGCTGGGCGAAGCGAACGCGCGCCGGGAGAAGCGCGGCGGGGCGCCGGCGATGACTCCGGAGGAGCTGCCGTCCGCCTACCGCCGGCTCTGCCACGATCTCTCGCTGGCCCGCGACCGGCGCTATTCGAGCGCGCTCATCGACACCCTGCAACAGCGCGTGCTGGCCGCGCATCAACGGGTGTATGGCGCGCGCCGCCGTCTGCGCGGACACTGGCTGGAATTCCTGGCCGTCGGGCTGCCGCGGCTGGCGCGCCGGGAATGGCGCTTCGTGCTGGCGTCCGCCGCGCTGTTTTTCGTTCCCCTGCTGCTGACGATCTGGCTGTTGCAGCTCTATCCGGGAGGCGTCTACTACCTGTTGCCGCCGGAACACGTGGCGGAATACGAATTCATGTATTCGCCCGAGGCGCGGCGCCTGGGGCGTCCGCCCTCGCGCGAGGCGGCGGGGCAAGTGAGGATGCTGGCCCATTACATCAGCCACAACGTGCAGATCGATTTCCAGTGCTTCGCCGGAGGCATCGCGTTCGGATTGGGCAGCCTGTTTTTCCTGGTCTTCAACGGCCTGATCATCGGAGCGGTAGCCGGGCATCTCACGCAACTGGGGCTGATCGAAACGTTCTGGGGTTTCGTCGTCGGGCACAGCGCCCCGGAACTGATCGGCATCGTGCTCTCCGGCGCCGCCGGCCTGCGCATCGGGCACGCGCTGATCGCGCCCGGCCGGCGGCGGCGCGCGGACGCGCTGAAGGAGGCGGCGCCGGACGCGGTGCGCCTGCTCTACGGCGCCGCCGCGCTGACCTTCGGCGCGGCCTTCATCGAAGCCCTGTGGTCGGCCAACCGCGCCCTGCCGTTCAACCTCAAGATCGGCGCCGGCATCGCCCTGTGGTGCGCGCTGCTGGCCTATTTCCTGCTGGCCGGACGGAGGGCGCATGCAGCTTGACCGCGTCGAACTCAATCTGCGGCGGCGTTCGCCGTGGGAGGCGATCGACCTCGGCCTGGTCATGCTCAGGCGCTGGTGCTGGCCGGTCTATCGCGTCTGGCTGGCGATCATCCTGCCCGCCGCCGTCGGCATCCTGGCCCTGCTGTGGGAATGGCCGACGGCGGGCATCCTCATCGTATGGTGGCTCAAGCCCGTCGCCGACCGTCTGCTGCTCAAGGTATTTTCCGAAGCGGCCTTCGGCGAGGCGCCGTCGCTGCGCGAAGTCTGGCGGAGCATCCCGGCGCTGCTGCGCCACAGCGGCCTGGTGTCGCGCCTGACCGTGTGGCGCTTTTCCCGCTACCGCTCGTTCGAACTGCCGGTGCTGCAACTCGAAGGACAGCGCGGCCAGGCATTGAGACAGCGCAACCGTGTGCTCAGGCGCAAGGTGGCCGGCCATGCCGTCTGGCTTTTGTTCATATGCATTCATCTGGTGTTCATCTTCGAGATCGGACTGATGCAACTCGTCGACCTCCTGGTTCCCCGCGACGAGCTGGACGAAAGTTCGCTGTACGCCATGTTTTTCGGACAAACCGGCCTCATCGAAGACCCCTTCTTCACCGCGGTCTGGCTGGTTGCCGAAGCCATCGTCGAACCGTTCTACGTCGCCGCCGGATTCTCGCTCTACCTCAACCGGCGCAGCGAACTGGAAGGCTGGGACATCGAGCTGGCTTTCCGGCACATGGCCGAGGTGCGCGCCGGCGCGGCCTCGCCGGCGGGCGCGCGGCGGCGCGG
>JAISNE010000205.1 GCA_031276375.1 Accumulibacter sp. | reverse complement strand
GCACGGCCCATGTCAAATTATGAAATCGTAAAACGCGAGGATTTTTCCGACGTCACCTATCTCCTGGAGGTCCGCCATCCGCTGATGGCCAAGGCGGCCAAACCGGGACAGTTCGTGGTGGTGATGCTCAGCGAGCACGGCGAGCGGGTGCCGCTGACCATTGCCGATTTCGACCGGGAAAAGGGCACCATCACCCTGGTCGTCCAGGCCGTCGGCAAGACGACCCGGCAAATGCAGCAGGAATGCAAGGTCGGCGCGTCCCTGTACGGACTGGTCGGGCCGATGGGCATTCCCACGCCTCCCTCGCACGCCCGGAAGATCATTTGCGTCGGCGGCGGCCTGGGCGTCGCCCCGGTCTATCCGCAAGCCCGCGCGCTCAAGGAAGGCGGCGCCTTCGTGATCGGCGTGATCGGTTTCCGCACCAAGGAACTGGTGTTCTGGGAAGACAAGTTCAACGCGATCTGCGACGAACTGATCCTTTGCAGCGACGACGGCACGGTTGGGCTGCACGGGCGCGTGACCGCCGGCATCGAACAGGCGCTGAAGAAGCATCCCGACGTCGATGAAGTCATCGCCATCGGCCCGCCGATCATGATGAAAAGCTGCGCCGAGACAACCCGCCCGTACAAGATCAAGACCATGGTCAGCCTGAATCCGATCATGGTCGACGGCACCGGGATGTGCGGCGGATGCCGCGTGAAGGTGGGCAACGAAGTCAAGTTCGCCTGCGTCGACGGCCCGGATTTCGACGGCCACCTCGTCGATTTCGACGATCTGATGATGCGCCTGCGCCGCCACGCCAAGGAAGAACGCCTGGCGCTCGATCACTGGGAAAAGGGCTGCCGGATGCGGAATTCGATCGACAAGGCGGCCGGCGCGGCGGCCGGCAGGTAGGTATTTCTCAACGTATCAGCTCAGTACACGGTAATCACTCATGGCGAAGAAAAGAACGATACGAAGCATCCCGCAGGAGCGGACGCCCATGCGCGAGCAGGACCCGGCCGCGCGCGCGAAAAATTTCGAGGAAGTGGCCTGCGGCTACCATCCGGACGACGCGATGCGCGAATCCGAACGCTGCCTGCTCTGTCCCGACCAGCCCTGCGTGTCGGGCTGTCCGGTGGGCATCGACATTCCGGGATTCATCCGCAAGATCAACGAAAAGGATCTGCGCGGCGCGTACGATATCCTGACCGCGACCAGCCTGCTGCCGGCCATCTGCGGCCGCGTCTGTCCGCAGGAAAACCAGTGCGAAGGCCAATGCACCGTCGGCCAGACGCTGGAATCCGTCGCCATCGGCCGGCTCGAACGTTTCGTCGGCGACACGGCGATCCGGGAAGGCTGGGTCAACATCCCCTACATCGAGCCGAACGGCTTCAAGGTCGGCATCGTCGGTTCCGGGCCGGCCGGCATGGCCTGCGCCGCCGACATGGCCAAGGCCGGCTGCGAAGTCACGGTCTATGAAGCCTTTCACCAGGCCGGCGGCGTGCTGAAGTACGGCATTCCCGATTTTCGCCTGCCCAACCCGGTGATCGACGCCGAACTTGGCAAGCTGAAGAAACTCGGCGTCAAGTTTGAATGCAACACCCTGGTTGGCCGGCTGTTCACGCTCGAACAGATGATTACCGAGATGGGCTACGACGCGGTCTTCGTCGGCGTCGGCGCCGGCTACCCGACGATGCTGGGCATCCCGGGCGACTCCCTGAACGGCGTCCTTTCCGCCAACGAACTGCTCACGCGCTGCAACCTGATGCGCGCCAGGGACTTCCCGAAGTTCGACACGCCGCAGCCGATTGGCCGGCGCGTCGCGGTCGTCGGCGCCGGCAACACGGCGATGGACGCCATGCGCGTCTCGCTGCGCCTGGGCGCGGAAAAGGTCTATTGCATCTACCGCCGATCGAGCAAGGAAGCCCCGGCGCGCGCCGAGGAAATCCACCACGCCGGGGAGGAAGGCGTCGAATTCCACTGGCTGACCAACCCGGTGGCCGTGCTCGACGACGGCCACGGCGGAGTCAAGGGCCTGCGCTGCGTGCGCATGGAGCTGGGCGAGCCGGACGCTTCCGGCCGCCGCCGTCCGGTGCCCGTCGCCGGCAGCGAATTCGACTTCGAATGCGACCTGGTGGTTTACGCCATCGGCACCAACGCCAACCCGATCATGGGCCAGACCTCCGGCCTGCGCCTGAACAAACGGGGCTACATCGACACCGACGAGCGCCTGGCCACCTCGCTGGCCGGCGTTTTCGCCGGCGGCGACATCGTCACCGGCGCCGCCACGGTGATCGAGGCCATGGGCGCCGGGCGGCGGGCGGCGGCCAGCATGAAAGCGTACCTGGGCATCCGCGACGGCGACCGTCCCTACCTCGCCGCCGGCGGGGACACCCTGTTCGGCATCGACGCAAGCGAGCGCAACTTCGCCCGCATCCGGGTATGACACCGGGCGCGAATCCCGGCCCGGCCATTTTCCACCTTTAGCTCAACCGCGATTTTGGAACAGCCACTCATGACCACCACGACAGCAACGAGGAAAGCCGGCGCCAAGGCCCAGGCAAAAACGTGCGTCACGCTCAAGGAGCACATCGTCGAGATCATCAGCGATTCCGGCGAAGGCGCGCAGCGCTGCGGCCAATCGCTCGGCTCGATCGCCGCGCGCATGGGCAACGGCGTGTGGACGACGGAGATCATTCCGGCGGAAATCCGTCCGCCGGCGCGCAGCGTCGCCGGCGCTTCCGGCAACCGCATCCGCATCGGCTCCGGCTACGTCACCAACGGCGGCGACGAAACCGACCTGGTCATCGCCTTCAACGAGCAGGTGCTGCTTGGCCGGGTCAACGCCCGCGAACTCAAGCCGGGCTGCATCATCCTGCTGGAAAACATGTGGCGGACCCATTCCGACCCGAACATCGTCAAATCGTATACCGAAGCCTACGACCGGCTGGTCAACGCGGATTACAAGGTCTACGAAATCCCGATGGAAGAGGAATGCCTGCGCTTCACCACCAACGCGCGGCGCGGCAAGAACATGTTCGCGCTGGGCATTCTCTGCCACATCTACAATTTCGACCTGCAAGCGGGACGCGAACAGATCGCGCTGACCTTCGGCAAGAAGGAACAGAGCGTCATCGACGCCAACGTCGTGCTGCTCGAAGCCGGCCACCGCTGGGCGCGGGCCAACATCGACTTTTCCTTCCGCATCCCGGCCACGCCGACCGGCAAACCGCAGATTTCGATCAACGGCAACGTCTCGCTGGCCCTCGGCGTGATGGCCTCGGGCATGGACCTCTGCGCGATGTACCCGATCACCCCGGCGACCTCGGCCTCGCACTACCTGTCGGAAGTCTTCGAGAAAGTCGGCGGCATCGTGCATCAGGCCGAGGACGAAATCGCCGCCTGCGCCTTCGCCATCGGCGCGTCCTACGCCGGCAAATGCGCGGTGACCATCACCTCCGGCCCCGGCTACTCGCTCAAGCAGGAAGGCCTTGGCCTGGCCGTGATGGCCGAGATTCCGCTGGTCGTGGTCAACGTCCAGCGCGGCGGCCCGAGCACCGGCCAGCCGACCAAGGTCGAACAGGGCGACATGCTGACCGCCATCTTCGGCAGCCACGGCGACGCGCCGAAAGTGGTGATGGCGCCCTCGACGATCGAAGACTGCTTCTACTCGGTCATCACCGCGCGGCGCATCGCCGAGACCTTCAACACCGTGGTGGTCATTCTCAGCGACGCCAGCCTGTCCTCGTCGCAGCAGCCGTTCGACCGGCCGCAGTTCCAGGAATCGTGGCTCGCGCCGCCGATCGACCAGAGTCCGGTGCCCGAGGGCGCCCGGCCCTACGACTGGGATCCGGTCACCGGCATCGCGCCGCGCTTCATTCCCGGCCGGCCGGGCGGCATGCACACCGTCACCGGACTCGCGCACGACCGCGACAGCCACGTGGCCTACGACCCGGACATCAACCAGGAAAGCCTGCGCGCGCGCAGCCTGAAGCTCGCCGCCCTGCAAAAGACATTGCTGCCGCCGGAAGTGTTCGGCGACAAACAGGGCGAACTGCTGGTCATCGGCTGGGGCAGCACCAAGGGCGCGATCGAGGAAGCCGTCGCCGGACTCATCGCCGAGGGCAGGAAGGTATCCTCGACCCACCTGCGCTTCCTGCAGCCGATGCAGCCCGGCCTCAAGGAAATCATGCGGCGCTTCAAGAAAGTGATGACCGTCGAGACCAACTGGAGCGACCGCGCGGACGACGAACTGATCGACGAGGAAAACCGCCGCTACTCCGCGCTCGCCATGCTGCTGCGCGCGCGCTACCTGATCGACGTCGATTGCTGGACGGAAGTGCGCGGGCAGCCGGTCAAGCCGCGCACCATCCGCCAGGTTCTGCTGGACAAACTCGATAAATAAGGGGAAAAGCATGAAACTATCCGCCACCAAGCAACTGCTCGAACTGTACAAGGAGCAGTTGGCGCTGGAAGACTACCAGAGCGGCGTTCCCCGCTGGTGCACCGGCTGCGGCGACAACGCCATCCTCACCGCCGTCCAGCGCCTGTGCCGCGACGAAGGGCTGCGCCCGGAAAAGACCGTGTTCGTCTCGGGCATCGGCTGTTCCAGCCGCTTCCCGCACTACATGAAGACCTACGGCTTCCACGGCATCCACGGCCGCGCCTTCCCGGTCGCCGAGGGCGTCAAGATGTCGCGTCCCGACCTCACCGTCTTCGTCAACACCGGCGACGGCGACTGTTGCAGCATCGGCGCGGCGCACTGGATCCACGCGCTGCGCTACAACATGAACATGACCGTCTTCCTGCACGACAACCAGATCTACGGCCTGACCAAGAAACAGGCGTCGCCGACCTCGCCGCTCGGCACCAAGAGCAACACCACGCCGCGCGGCAGCTACCTCGAAGCGCTCAACCCGCTGACCGTATCGCTCGGCGTATCCAACGTCTCGTTCATCGCGCAGGCGGTCGACTGGATTCCGGAGACCTTGTTCGACATCGTCAAGGCCGCCTACCACCACACCGGCTTTTCCTTCGTCCGCGTCATCCAGCGCTGCCCCGAATGGCTGCCCAAGGCGCTCGATCCGTGGCTGCAGGATCCGGCCCGCGTGCAACTCGTGCACCACGCCAACGGCATCCAGATCGGCCAGAACCTGGGCCGCGTGTACAAGAACCAGATCGAGCACGATCCGCTGGACATCCACCGGGCGCGCGAAATCGCCTCCAACACCGAGATCATCCCGGTCGGCATCCTGTACCGCAACCCGGATGTCCCGTGCTACGAGGACACGCGGCACAGCGGCGCGCTGCGCACGGTCGAGGCGATCAGGAAAAGCTTCGAGGCCGAGCTCGACAAATACTCGGTCTGATGAACCAGGAAACGCAACTTCGAGACCCAGCGAAACGACCCGCCCGTTTCCGCCCGCCGATCGTGGCCGCGGCGGGGACGCGCCTTCACCAATGACTAGACGAGACCGCCCTTATGGAAGCCGATCTGCAAGCCCATGTGGCATTTTTCCTGTCCGGAAAGGCGAACACGCCGAACCTGGAAGCGATTGACCGACTCAAACTGCGCCCTGCCCTCTTCGCCGCCTACCGCGACCTGACCCGGCTGCGCCACGACTTCCCGCTGATCCTGATCGCCGGGCAGCCGGGAGACGCCTGCGTCGAATCGCTGTCCGGCCTGATCGACGGCATCCTCGGCAAGATTGCCCACGGCGCCGGCGCCGACCGGCTCAGAAAACACGTGCTGCGCCTCGAACAGCGCATCCGCGCCCAGGCCGCCGCCGGCGGCAAGGAAAGCAAAAAGCTCTCGGTCCTGTGGGACAAGGCCGCGGCGGAGCTTGGCAAGAACGACAAACCCATGGCCGAAAGCCTGGCCCGCGCGCGCGCCAACCTCAAGGTGGACGGCGAAGTGGTCGATTGCGACGGCGCCATGCCGTACCGGATGATCGGACACGTCTGGGCGCTGACCCAGGCCGAGCGCGCGCAGCGTTTCGCTGAAATCGTCAACCGCCTGGTCATCAAGCTCTCGGAAATCCTGCAAGCCGACTTCGCCAACTCGAACGCCGGGCGCAGCGCCGCCAACCTCAAGCGCACCTTCGGTTCGGGGCCGCTGGACAAGTTCGACTTCGAAACCATGTCGAAACTCCTGTGCCGCTCCGCCCCGAAGGAAAACCTCTCCAAAAACCGCAAGCGGCGGATCGAGAAACTGCTGGCGACGCTCAAGACGCAGCAATTCTTCCCCTCGCCCCACTCCGCCAGCGAGCCTTACGCCTTCGCCTTCGACTCCTGCGGCGAAGCCATCAAGGCCTACCGCGAACGCCTGCCCAAGGCCATCGAACTGGCCAAGGCGGTGGCCATCGGCGAACTCGAAGTGCGCGGCGAATACAGCGAAGCGAAGCACGACCGCCTCTTCGAATCCTTCGGCGAAGACGGCCTCGACCCGCGCGAAATGGCCCTTTTCCCCGACTACCTGGCGCGCGTCCACGCGGAACGGCTGCCGGGCGGCGAACTTGGCGCGCTGACCGAGATCATGTCGCTCAACCTGCCGATCAAGGTGCTGGTGCAAACCGACGACGTCATCGAGGAATCGCCGATCGGCAACGGCCACCTCGCCTTCGCCCTGCGCAGCCGGCAGCTCGCCCGCATGGCGCTGGGCATGGTCGGCGTATTCGTCGTGCAAACGCCGTCGTCCGCGCTGTACCGGCTGCGCGAAAAAATCGTGCGCGGCCTCGACTGCTCCGGCCCCGCGCTGTTTTCCATCTTCTCCGGCGTGGTCAAGGGCCACGGCCCGCTGCCCCCCTACCTGATCGGCGCCGCGGCGCTCGAATCGCGCGTGTTCCCCGCCTTCACCATGGACCCCACCGCCGGCGACGACTGGGCCTCCCGCTTCTCGCTCGAAGCCAATCCGCAGCCCGAACTCGACTGGCCGATCCACCGCGTGGTCTACCAAGACGCGGACTGCCAGAGCATCGCCGAAGACCGTCCCTTCACGCTGATCGACTTCGTCGCCTGCGACGCCCGCTACGCCAAGTTCTTCGCCGCCGTGGCCAAGTCGCACTGGCGGGACTGGCTGGCCGAGCCTGGCGACGTCATCGGCAACGAAGATCGCGGCGACATCGACCGCATCGACCGCGTCCCCTCGCTGCTGATGGTCGACCCGGACAACCGGCTGCAGCAAGTCATCGTCGTCGAAAAGATCGTGCGCGAAGCGCGCCGCTGCCTGTCGATGTGGAACAGCCTGCAGGAACTCGGCGGCATCCACAACTCGCACGCCGAAAAACGCCTGGCGCGGGAAAAGGCGGCCTGGGAAGAAAGCGGCAAAGCCCTGCTGGCCGCCTCCGCGCCGACCCCGCAACCCGCCTCCGCGGACGCCGCTCCGGCGGTGGCCCCCGACGCCGGAACGGCGGAAAGCGAAGCGGAAAAGACCAGCGACGAAGCCTACATCGAAACGCCGCGCTGCGCCTCGTGCAATGAATGCATCCAGGTCAACGGCAAGATGTTCGCCTATGACGGCAACAAGCAAGCCTACATCAAGGACATCGGCGCCGGCACCTACGCCCAGCTCGTCGAAGCCGCCGAAAACTGCCAGGTCGCCATCATCCACCCCGGCAAACCGCGCAACGCGGGCGAAGCCGGGCTGGACGAACTGATCAAGCGCGCGGAGGCCTTCGCCTGACAGCCGCATCCAGGAACAAGCCGTGACCCCCCGCAGGTTTCAGGCCGCGGGGTTTTTTTTTGAAGCGCGAAAACGCCCGCGGCATAAAGCGCGGCGCCCGTCCAGGCTGCGCTTGCCGTCCCCGATGGCTCGCTTCCGGACACCGCATGAACCGCGCGGGCATATTGCGATATAAAGCGAGAAACTTGGGAGGTGCTGATGATGTTGTGTTGCAAGAAATGTGGCGGCATCAACTACGTCAAAGCAGGAGTTGTCAAGGGAGAACAGCGATACAAGTGTAAGGACTGCGGTTGCCAGTTTGTGCCAACGCGGCAAGACAGAAAAAGAGATCATGACGGCTGTTTGGCTGTACAGTCACGGGCTATCGCTCAGAACCATCGCAAAGTTTTTCAAAGTAACCGCGGGCGCGGTGCTGAAATGGCCCATTTCCAGCGATTTCGCGCCCGGCTCGATACGCTCGGGGCGCGCTATTGTACTATTTCCTTGACCTACGGACACCCGACCAATTTCCCCTTGTCCTCATACGCCATTCTCACCGAGGCGACTTGCAGCGAGGATATGTCCGCTTTTACCGTATATCCCGCGCCGTTCAATTCGTCCTTTTTGAAATGCGCGCCCACATCCGGTCGTTGCACCCGCTTCGTGGGAACGACATAATCATGTCCCGCCGCATCGATCAGGATCACCTTCGCCGCCTCGGGCAACAGCCCCCGCTCGACGGATAGCGCCAGCCAACCGTTCATATTCAATGTGCGCGATCCGACGTCCATCCCGTCGATGCTCCCATCGCAATGGCCCATTTCCAGCGACTCCGCGCCCGGCTCGATACGCTCGGGGCGCGCTATTTGCACTACTTCCTTGGTTTGTGGACACCCGACCAATTTTCCCTTGTCCTCATACGCCATTCTCACCGAGACAATTTGCAGCGAGGATATGTCCGCTTTTGCCGTATATCCCGCGCCGTTTAATCCATCATTTTTGAAATGCGCGCCCACATCCGGCCGTTGTACCCGCTTCGTGGGAACGACGTAATCATGTCCCGCCGCATCGGTCAGGATCACCTTCGCCGCCTCGGGCAACAGCCCCCGCTCGGCGGATAGCGCCAGCCAACCGCTCATATTCAATATGTGCGATCTGACGCCTATCCTGTCGATGCCTCCATCGCAATGGCCCATTTCCAGCGACTCCACTCTGCTCGGATCGCGCCGCGTCAGATTAGCCGCTTTGTTTCTTCTGAATATCAAAAAAACCGCATCCCCTTTGCGACTCAAATGAAGAGGACCGGAATCGAATTCATGATTTCTATTCTCTATTGTTTCCAAATATCGATATTCATTATCAAATTCATGAATATTTCTGCGCACATCACCCTCACTGCCAGTATAACGATCCCCTTCTCTTAAAACAAGGAACGTTGGTCTAAGTATATCGCAGAAGTCGCCAAATCCGGCGCTTTCCCTAAATGCTTTGGCCGCAATCTTTGATCCAAGCCCGGGATAATCGTAAATCGTCTTGTTTCTGGCATAATATCCAACAATCCCCAAAGGCTCCAGAACCACGGTATCGTCATCTTTCATCAATACCGCCAACCTTTCTCCAACCTTTCGTCGCACACCATCTTCAATAGCGATTTGTGCTTGCTTTTCCAAATCAAACATGAATGGCAATGGGATTATATACGAGGCGATGAGTA
>JAISNE010000142.1 GCA_031276375.1 Accumulibacter sp. | reverse complement strand
TCGCGCGAAAACCGGGGAGCGCGGGCGTCTCGCCCGCTTCGTGGGTCTTGATACGTCGGACTTGAGTATCAACGCCCTGTCGAGCGCAACTTGGTATTGGGCCGCGCTTTCATGCCCCTTCGCTTTTTTTAAGACGAGGCGGTCAAGATACCCGTCATTCCCGCGCAGGCTTAGAATCCAGTATTCCACCGCCTTTTCTGGATTCTAAGCCTGCGCGGGAATGACGAGCGCGGGGGGCGGTTGGCGATGGCGGATTCCATCGATTCGCATTGATATTGACTGCCTATTGAGCGCAACTCCGGTTTGATACCAAGTTGCGCTCAATAGGCCGTTGATATGCAAGTCTGACGTGTCAGGATTTCGGTCATTTTTGTATAGTCCGTACGAAGCGGGCGAGACGCCCGCGCTCCCCGGTTCTTCGCGCACTGAGCCAAGGAGCGCGGGCGTCCCGCCCGCAATGCGAGCCGTAGGCTCGCCGTACCGCCGTCATTTTTGGCGTATCACGATGGTTTGACTGCGACTCCGGTTTGAAACCCCGCCCTGAAGGGCTGTCGGTAATTTCTTGCTCTTGTCCGCCTGGAAGCTTTCCCGCCGCTTCATTGGAAGAAACAAGCGGTCGTCCGCGGTTTCCAGGATAATGCCGCCCATGCATCCACCGCGTTTCTACAGTCCTTTCCCGCTGGCCGTCGGCGCGCGCGTCGAGCTGGCGGAGAGCGCCGCCCGGCATGCCGCGAGGGTGCTGCGGATGGGGGCGGGCGATGCCTTGACGCTGTTCGACGGTCGGGGCGGGGAGTATGCGTGCCGCGTCGATTCATGCGCTCGCGCGGCGGTTGTCGCCGAGGTCCTGGCCTGGCGCGGGATCGAGCGGGAATCGCCGCTCGCGTTGACGCTGGTGCAGGCGCTGTCGTCGGGCGACAAGATGGATTTGACGGTGCAGAAGGCGGTCGAGCTGGGCGTCGGGCGCATCGTGCCGGTGGTGGCGCGGCGCGGCGTCGTCCGCCTGGAGGGCGAGCGGGCGCGGAAGCGGGCGGCGCGCTGGCGCGCCGTGGCGGCGTCGGCTTGCGAGCAGTGCGGCCGCAACCGTGTGCCGGAGGTCGCCGATCCGGAGGAGCTGCGCGACTGGCTGGCCCGGCCGCCCTCCGGCGCGCGGCCGGCGCGGCTGATGCTCGATCCCGGCGCTTCCCTGGCGCTCGACACGTTCCCCGGAGAAAAGGGCGCGGCGGGCGTCGAACTGCTGGTCGGCGCCGAGGGCGGGTGGGCGCCGGACGAGACGGAGCTGGCGCGCCTGGCCGGTTTCGCCGCCGTCCGTCTGGGGCCGCGCGTGCTGCGCACGGAGACGGCGGGGCTGGCGGCGCTGGCGGCGATGCAGTGCCTGTGGGGCGATTTCCGGGCCGGAGCGAGGCATGTCTGAATCTTTTCGGGCGCCTTCCTCGCCGCTTGCGGCGTATCGACGACGCGCATTGCCATTGCGATACTCCGCCCCAGGGAGCGGGGCCGTTCATTCGCCGGTCTTCGCCTATCCCTTCGCCGGGAGCACGTCTTGCGGCGAACGCCCGGATTTGCGCAAAATTCCACGCGCGGGCGAACACGCGCGGGCGAACAAACCAAACATTCCGCGCGCGATCCGCGGCCCGGAACGGGCGCCCGCGTCCAACGAATCCAACGGGAAGAAGGACTGAACCAACCATGTACGATACCTTGAGCGCCTCGCAATTTACTTCGCTGTTCCGGTCGGTCGCGCCGTACATCAACCTTTTCCGCGGCAAGACTTTCGTGGTCGCCTTCGGCGGCAAGGCCATTTCCGGTCCGTTCGCGCATACGCTGGCCTACGACGTGAATCTGCTCGCGGCGCTCGGCGTGCGGCTGGTGCTGGTGCACGGCGCGCGTCCCCAGATCGAGGAGGAATTGCGCGAGAAGGGCCTGGAGTCCCGGATTCACGCCGGCTACCGGGTGACCGACGCGGCCACGCTCGATTGCGCGATCGACGCCGTGGGCAGCGTGTACCTCGAAATCGAGGCCTTGCTCTCGCAGGGCCTGCCGGATACGCCGATGGCCAACAGCCGCATCCGGGTGGTGGCCGGCAATTTCATCACCGCCAAGCCCGTCGGCGTGATCGACGGCGTCGACATGCTGTACGCCGGCACGGTGCGCAAGATCGACACCGAAGGCATCCGGGCGCAGTTGGGCCTCGGCAACATCGTCATTCTTTCCTGCCTGGGTTCCAGTCCGACCGGCGAGAGCTTCAACCTGGCGATGGAGGAAGTCGCCGAGGCGACGGCCACCTCCATCCGCGCCGACAAGCTGATCTTCCTGACCGACAGCCAGGGCGTCACCGACGGCGCCGGCAAGCTGATCGACGAACTGACCGCGGACGCGGCGGAACGCCTGGTGAGCCAGGCCGACTGGCTTTCCCCCGATCTGCGGCGCTACCTGCCGTGCGCCGTGCGCGCCAGCCATTCGGGCGTCGGGCGGGTGCACCTGATCAGTTACAACGAGGAAGGCACCCTGCTGCTCGAACTCTTCTCGCGCGACGGCGTCGGCACGATCATCACGCGCGAATCGCTGGAGATTCTGCGCGACGCGCGCGCCGACGACATCAGCGGCCTGGTGGCGCTGATCCAGCCGCTGGAAGAAAGCGGGGCGCTGGTGCGCCGCTCGCGCGAACTGCTCGAACGCGAAATCATGCGTTTTTCGGTGGTCGAGCACGACGGAATGATCGTCGGCTGCGCCGCCCTGTATCCCTACGGCAACGATCAGGCCGAGCTGGCCTGCGTCGCGGTGCATCCGCAATACCGGCGCTGGGGCTATGGCGA
>JAISNE010000044.1 GCA_031276375.1 Accumulibacter sp. | reverse complement strand
AGCTTGCGGATCATTTCGAGCCCCTGCGTGACGCCGCCGGGATGCCCGGTGGCTTCGATGTAGACGTCGCAGCCGTAGCCGCCGGTCAGTTCCCTGACGATCCGGATCACGTCGTCGCGTTTCGGGTTCAGCGTAAGATCGGCGCCGTACCCCCTGGCGGTCGCCAGACGGTCATCGTCCATGTCGATGACGATGAACTTCCTCGGCGTCTTCAGCGGGACGATCTGCGCCATGCACAGGCCGAGCGGGCCGGCCCCGGCCAGCACCACCACGTCGTCCAGATCGATCTCGCCGCGCCGCACCGCATGGACGGCGCAGGCCATCGGTTCGATGATGGCGGCTTCCTCGTGGGTCAGCAAGCGTAGTTGGGCTGAGTGAAATGAAGCTCAACGATTTGCGTTGCTCACAATGTTGGGCTTTGCAAGCTCACCCCAACGCATAAGCCCTGCGCTTGCTGCGCCCTTCGCGCGAAATGACACGGTTTTGCAGGGCGGTTCCGTGACCGTCCGCCGTTCGGCATCCGGGCAGGCATGGGGCCTGCCCTTACGGTTCAGGGGTCGGAAAAGCGTGTCGGGGTTCGCTTCGATCCCCTGAAGCCATAGGCTTTCCCGCGGGTCAATAGAGATGAATCAGCCCGTGTCCCGACCCGTAACGCCGAACAATTGCTCCCTGAGACGGAACAGCGCGTCGCGCGCGACGGCGGCTTTCTCGAATTCCAGGTTTCTGGCGTAGTCGCCCATCTCTTTTTCCAGGCGCTTGATTTCCCGCGTCAGTTGCTTTTCGCTCATCGCCGAATAGCCGGCCTGCTGTTGCGCCGCCTTGATTTCCCGCGTCGCGCCGTCGGCGTCGTGGATGCCGTCGATGATGTCCTTGATGCGCTTCGTCACGCCGCGCGGCGTGATGCCGTGCGCTTCGTTGAAGCGCAGCTGCTTGTCGCGGCGCCGTTCGGTTTCGGCGATGGCGCGCTTGATCGAGTCGGTCAATCGATCGGCGTAGAGGATGGCCGTGCCGTTGAGATGGCGGGCGGCGCGGCCGATGGTCTGGATCAGCGAGCGTTCCGAGCGCAGGAAGCCTTCCTTGTCGGCGTCCAGGATGGCGACCAGCGAAACTTCCGGGATGTCGAGCCCTTCGCGCAGCAGGTTGATGCCGACCAGCACGTCGAACTCGCCGAGTCTGAGATCGCGGATGATCTCGACCCGTTCGACGGTATCGATGTCCGAGTGCAGATAGCGGACGCGCACGCCGTTCTCGCCGAGGAATTCGGTCAGTTCCTCGGACATGCGCTTGGTCAGCGTGGTGACCAGCACGCGCTCGTCGCGCGCGCCGCGCAGGCGGATTTCCGACAGCAGGTCGTCGACTTGCGTCGCCGCCGGGCGCACGATGATCGCCGGGTCGACCAGTCCGGTCGGACGCACGACTTGTTCGACCACTTGCCCCTGGTGCGTCCGCTCGTATTCCGCCGGCGTCGCCGAGACGAAAATGGTCTGCCGGGCGAGGGTTTCGTATTCCTCGAACTTGAGCGGCCGGTTGTCCAGCGCCGAGGGCAGGCGGAAGCCGTAGTTGACGAGATTTTCCTTGCGCGAGCGATCGCCCTTGTACATCGCGCCGATCTGGGGAATCGCCACGTGCGATTCGTCGATGAACATCAGCGCGTCGTCCGGCAGGTAATCGAGCAGCGTCGGCGGCGCTTCTCCGGCCTTGCGTCCGGAGAGGTGCCGCGAGTAGTTTTCGATCCCCTTGCAGAATCCCAACTGGTCGAGCATTTCGAGGTCGAAGCGCGTGCGCTGCTCGATGCGCTGCGCTTCGACGAGTCGCCCTTCCTTGACGAAATGCTCGACGCGCTGGCCCAGTTCGTCCTTGATCGCTTCGATGGCGCTCAACACGGCGGCCCGCGGCGTCACATAGTGCGACGAGGGAAAAACGGTGAAGCGCACCAGCTTGCCGCGCAGGTGCCCGGTGAGCGGGTCGAACAGTTGCAGGCCGTCGATTTCGTCGTCGAACAGCGAGATGCGGATGGCGTGCTCGGCGTGCTCGGCCGGGAATACGTCGATGATGTCGCCCCGGACGCGGAAGGCGCCGCGGTGGAAATCCAGTTCGTTGCGCTCGTACTGCATCTCGGCGAGACGCCGGATGATGTCGCGCTGCCCCAGGCGATCGCCGGTGCGCATGGTCAGCACCATCTTGCTGTACTTGTCCCGGTCGCCGATGCCGTAGATGCACGACACGGTGGCGACGATCACGCAATCGCGCCGCTCCAGCAGGCTTTTCGTCGCGGAGAGGCGCATCTGTTCGATGTGCTCGTTGATCGCCGAGTCCTTTTCGATGAACAGATCGCGCGCCGGAACGTAGGCCTCGGGCTGGTAATAGTCGTAGTACGAGACGAAATATTCGATGGCGTTTTCGGGCAGGAACTCGCGGAACTCGGCGTAGAGCTGCGCCGCCAGCGTCTTGTTCGGCGCCAGCACCAGCGCCGGCCGGCCGGTGCGGGCGATGACGTTGGCCATGGTGAAGGTCTTGCCGGAGCCGGTGACGCCCAGCAGGGTCTGGAACGACAGGCCGTCGTCCAGCCCCTCGATCAGCCGGGCAATGGCTTCCGGCTGGTCGCCGGCCGGCTCGAAGGGCAGACAAAGACGGAACGGAGAACCCTCGAATTCCTGGAACTTCGCGTTTCCGGAAAAATCCGGGCTAGGAGCGGTCACTTTCATCATGCTAGAATTTTACGTCGCTTACCGTCCCGCCATCCGAATCTCCCTGCCGGATTTTCATTGCCGTCGATCACGGAGCCAGGTCAGCCTCTTCCGTTTTTTCCTTCAACCTTCATCCGAGTGATTTTTCCATGATCTCATCGATTTTTTCCTCTGTAGAAATGGCCCCGCGCGATCCGATTCTCGGGATCACCGAAGCGTTCATCGCGGATACCAGAACAAACAAGGTGAATCTGGGCGCCGGCGTGTATTTCGACGACAGCGGGAAGATTCCATTGCTCGATGCCGTCAGGGCGGTCGAGCGGAGCCGTCTCGAAAGCATGCCCAACCACGGCTACTTGCCCATCGACGGTTCCCCGGCGTACAACGAGGCGGTGCAGGCGATGCTGTTTGGCTCGAACTCGCCGCTCCTGGCCGAGGGCAGGGTGGTGACGGTGCAGGCGCTGGGCGGCACCGGCGCGCTCAAGATCGGCGCCGATTATCTCAAGCGCCTGCTGCCGGAAGCCGTCGTTCATATCAGCAACCCGAGCTGGGAGAACCATCGGGCGGTTTTCGAAAACGCGGGATTCAGGGTCAAATCCTATCCCTATTACGACATCACGACGCGCGGCGTCGATTTCGCGGCAATGAAAACCGGCCTTGAAACGCTTCCCGCGGGTTCGATCGTCGTTCTGCACGCCTGCTGCCACAATCCGACCGGAGCCGACCTCTCCACGGCCCAATGGCGCGAGATCGTCGAGATCGCCAAGGCGCGCACCCTGGTGCCTTTCATCGACATGGCCTACCAGGGATTCGCCGACGGCATCGGCGAAGACGCCGTGGCGCTCGACCTGTTCGCCGCCTCCGGTTTGCAGTTCCTCGTCGCTACCTCGTATTCCAAGTCGTTCTCGCTTTACGGCGAACGCGTCGGGGCGCTGTCGGTGATTACCTCGTCGAAACAGGAATCGGCGCGCGTCTTGTCGCAAGTCAAGCGCGTCATCCGCTTCAACTACTCCAGCCCGCCGACCCACGGCAGCGCGATCGTCACGGCCGTGCTGTCCAGCGCGGAACTGCGCCAGAAGTGGGAAAGCGAACTGGCCGGCATGCGCGAGCGGATCAAGCAAATGCGCGGCGGCCTGGTCGACCGGCTCAAGGCCGCGGGCGCGACCCGGGATTTCTCCTTCGTCACCAGACAGCGCGGCATGTTCTCCTACACCGGGCTGAGCGCCGCGCAGGTCGCCCGGCTGCAAAGCGAATTCGGCATCTATGCGGTCACTACCGGGCGAATCTGCCTTGCCGCGCTGAACACCGGCAACATCGACTACGTGGCGAAGGCCATCGCCACCGTGCTGTAAACCGGCGATCGCCAAAAGCGCCGGGGCGCGCCGGCGCTTTTTTCGACTCCTCTCCCGGCCGGCCCGCGACGGGCGTATTGCCTTGGCACGGCCGGTTCGCGGAAAATGTCCCGCTTCGCCGCCCGCGATAGCTGTCGAAACAGGCTCTGAAAGGAATTCAAGCGATGTGCGAACTTCTCGGGATGAACTGCAACGTTCCCACCGACATTTGTTTTTCCTTCACCGGCTTCCAGGCGCGCGGCGGCGGAACGGACGTGCATGGCGACGGTTGGGGGATCGCCTTTTTCGAAGGCCGGGGAGTCCGCCTCTTTCTCGATCCGCAGCCGTCCTTCGGGTCGCCCGTGGCCGAGTTCGTGCGCCGTTATCCGATCCGCGCGGTCAACGCCATCGCGCACATCCGCAAGGCGACGCAAGGCCCCACCGGGCTGGAAAACACGCACCCGTTCATACGCGAATTGTGGGGACGCTACTGGATATTCGCGCACAACGGCGATCTGACCGATTATTCGCAGGATCTCGATGGCAGCTATCTCCCGGTTGGACAAACCGACAGCGAGCGAGCTTTCTGTCATCTGCTGCAAACCCTGAAGAACCGCTTTCCGAACGGCGCGCCCGCGCCATCGGCCCTGCGCGACGCGATCGACGATTTCGCGTCCGGGACGCGGCGCTTCGGCCCGTTCAACTTTCTTCTTTCCAACGGCGACTACCTGTTCGCCCACCGTTCGACCCATCTCCATTACCTCATCCGCCAGGCGCCGTTCGCCGTCGCGCATCTCAAGGACGAGGATGTCACGGTCGATTTTGCCGAAGTGACGACCCCCGACGACCGCGTGGCGCTCATCGCCACCCTGCCATTGACCGACAACGAAGTGTGGTCGCCCCTGCCGATCGAGCGCGTCGTGATGTTCTCC
>JAISNE010000032.1 GCA_031276375.1 Accumulibacter sp. | reverse complement strand
GGGTGGCGGCATGTTAGAATAGCCCGTTGGTCAAAACGAAAACACCGGCGCCAAAGTCCCGCCGAAGTCCGTATTTATCGGGCAGCCGGTGACCAGATTGGAACGAGCTGTGGAAATCTTCGCACAAGAAACACTCCCCATCAGCCTTGAAGACGAGATGCGCCGGTCGTATCTCGATTACGCGATGAGCGTGATCGTCGGCCGGGCCTTGCCGGACGCGCGCGATGGCCTGAAACCGGTGCATCGCCGGGTGCTTTACGCCATGTACGAGGCGGGCAACGACTGGAACAAGGCGCACAAGAAATCCGCGCGCATCGTCGGCGAGGTGATGGGGAAATATCACCCGCACGGCGATTCGGCGATTTACGACACCATCGTGCGCATGGCGCAGCCGTTTTCGCTGCGCTACATGCTGGTCGACGGCCAGGGCAATTTCGGCTCGGTCGATGGCGACAGCGCGGCGGCGATGCGCTACACCGAAGTGCGCATGGCCCGGATCGGGCACCAGTTGCTCGAAGACATCGACAAGGAAACGGTGGATTTCGGCCTCAACTACGACGGCACGCTGCGAGAGCCGCTGGTGCTGCCGACGCGCGTTCCGCAACTGTTGATCAACGGTTCCTCCGGCATCGCCGTCGGCATGGCGACCAACATTCCGCCGCACAATCTCAACGAAGTCATCGAAGCCTGCCTGGCCTTGCTGCGCGGCCCGGACATGAGTATCGACGAGTTGATCGGGATCGTCCCCGCGCCCGATTTTCCGACCGCCGGGATCATCTACGGCGTTTCCGGCGTGCGCGAGGGCTATCGCACCGGGCGCGGGCGCGTGGTCATGCGCGCCCGCACGCATTTCGAGGACATCAAGGGCAGCGCCGACCGCCAGGCGATCATCGTCGACGAACTGCCGTATCAAGTTAACAAGCGCGCGTTGCTCGAAAAGATCGGCGAGCTGGTCAACGAGAAAAAAATCGAAGGCATCTCCGACCTGCGCGACGAGTCCGACAAATCCGGCATGCGCGTGGTCATCGAACTGAAGCGCAACGAAGTGCCGGAAATCGTGCTCAATTGCCTGTTCAAGCAAACGCAGCTGCAAGATACGTTCGGCATGAACATGGTGGCGCTGGTCGACGGCCAGCCGCGTCTACTCAACCTGAAACAGTTGCTCGAATGCTTCCTGGCGCACCGGCGCGAGGTGGTCACCCGGCGCACCGTGTTCGAGCTGCGCCGCGCGAAGGAGAAGGCGCACATCCAGGAAGGCCTGGCCGTGGCGCTGGACAACGTCGACGAGATCATCGCCCTGATCCGCCTCTCGCCGACGCCGGCGGACGCCCGGCGCGCGCTGATGGCGAAGCTCTGGCAATCGGCGACGGTGGCCGAGATGCTGCGCCGCGCCGCGCTGGACGCGACGCGCCCCGAGGGCCTGGGGCTCGAATACGGCCTGTCGAACAGCGGCTATCTCCTGTCCGAGGCGCAGGCGCAGGCCATTCTCGAACTCCGCCTGCAACGCCTGACCGGACTCGAACGCGACAAGATCGTCGCCGACTACGCCGAACTGCTCGAACGCATCGCCGATCTGATGGACATCCTGGCCCGGCCGGAACGCATCACCGAGATCATCGCCGAGGAACTGACCGCCGTGCGCGCCCAGTTCGGCGACAAACGGCGCTCGGAGATCGTGCTCGACACACAGGACCTGGGCATCGAGGACTTCATCACCCCGCAGGACATGGTGGTCACGCTGTCGCATTCCGGTTACATCAAGTCGCAGCCGCTCGCCGACTATCGCGCCCAGCGGCGCGGCGGACGCGGCAAGCAAGCGGCGAAGGTCAAGGAAGACGATTTCGTCGACCATCTGTTTACCGCCAACACCCACGATTGCATCCTCTGTTTCTCCAACCGCGGCCGGGTTTACTGGCTCAAGGTGTACGAAGTGCCGCAAGGCGCGCGCAGCGGGCGCGGGCGGCCGATCGTCAACATGTTCCCGCTCGAGGAAGGCGAGAAGATCAACGCCATCCTGCCGATCAAGGAATTCGTCGAAGACCGTTTCATCTTCATGTGCACCGCGCGCGGCACGGTGAAGAAAACGCCGCTGTCGGATTTTTCCAATCCGCGCAAGGCCGGGATCATCGCCGTGGCGCTCGACGAGGGGGATTACCTGATCGGCGCGGAAATCACCAACGGCTCGCAGGACATCGTGCTCGTTTCCGACGCCGGCAAGGCGGTCTGGTTCGACGAGGAGGACGTCCGGCCGATGGGCCGCGGGGCGCGCGGCGTGCGCGGCATGAGGCTGGGCGAGGGGCAGCAGGTGCTCTCGCTGCTGGTCGCCGAAAACCACCAGGAAACGGTGCTGGTGGCGACCGAGAACGGCTACGGCAAGCGCACGGTGCTGGCCGACTTCCGCCATTCCGGCCGCGGCACCCAGGGGGTCATCGCCATCGCCGCCAGCGAGCGCAACGGCAAGGCCGTCGCCGCGCGGCTGGTGAAGGACGAGGACGAGATCATGCTGATTACCACCGGCGGCGTGCTGATCCGCACGCGCGTCGCCGAAATCCGCGAGCTTGGGCGCGCGACGCAGGGCGTGACGCTGATCGCGCTCGACGAAGGCGAAAAGCTGGCCGGGCTGGAAAAGGTGGTCGAGTCCGAGGACGAGAATGGAGAAGCGGAGAACAAGTGATGGAAAGCAAGGGGCCGCCCTCCACCCGCGCTACTGTTTTCAGGGAAAACAGAAAATCCAGGATGAAACTCCCCAACGGTCATGGCGCTTGCCGCCACCTTGGGAGATGAAAAATGTTTTTCATAATGGAGCGCGGGCGTCCCGCCCGCAAAAAATACGAAGCGGGCGAGACGCCCGCGCTCCAATGTTCAACGCTTCGGTCGCTCCCGGCCTTTCGCCCCGGAAGGATGGCGTTCGCGCGCGGGAGCCGATCCGTGAAGCCCGATTGGAGGCCGCATTGTCATGAATGAGGATATGGAAAGGGAACTCGCCGACGCGCGCGGCGAAATCGACGCCATCGACGAAAAGTTGCTCGAACTCCTGAACCGGCGGGCGCGCTGCGCGCAGAAGGTCGGGGAGTGCAAGGCGCGGCGGGGCGAGG
>JAISNE010000447.1 GCA_031276375.1 Accumulibacter sp. | reverse complement strand
CCGGCCAGCGCCCGGCCGGGAATCGCCACGTGCAGGACGAGTCCGTCGAAATCGCCGGTCAGCACCAGATTGCTGCCGCCGCCGAGGACGAAGCGCCGCCGCCTGGCGAACCCGGGCCGGCCGGCCAGCGCCGCCAGTTGTTCCGCCGAGCCGATCCGCGCGTACAGCGCCGCGCGGGCGGGCAGGGCCAGCGAGTTGGCGGCGGCGAGGGAAAAACCGGAAAGCAGCTCAGGCGTTTTTCGCACGGTTTGCAAGGTAGGGCGCAGTGTCCTGAAGCAAGCGAAGCTGCGTGGTCTCCAGGCGCTTTCGTTCCGCCGGGATGTTTTCACCGGGCGTTTCCGGGACTTCATTTCCCCACTGTACCCATCCTTCACGGCGCTGGCGGGCGAACAGTTCGAGATAGGGCCCCGGACTGCATGATTCGACGATATCGTAGAACTCATCGGGCTTGCGCGAATGCTCGCGCTTGCGCGTGGCGAGAAAGTTGACCTGGCGCCGGCCCGGCGGCAGGGTGCGCAGATTGCCGCGCACGCCGAACAGGACAAGTTCGGTGACATTGCGAAAATAAAAACCGACGCCGCGTCCATCCGGCCCGCCGTCCTTGCGGATCTTGTGCCAGACGATGTTGGACTTGTAGCGGAATCCCCAGCTTTGCAGGACGGCCAGCCCTTCCGCCAGCAAGGCGTTCGGAACCCACAAATACAAATGGCTGGCCGGCGCGGCGGCGGCGGCGACAGGGATGGCCTTGATGTCGTCCAGTGTCAGCGTCGAGTAACGCGACAGGCGTTTGTGTTCCGGCGCCATTTTCCCGGTACGGTTTTGAAACTGCCACGGTGGATCGGCCAGGATGGCGGCAAACTGGCCCGTGACCGAATTGGCGAAATCGGCGGCGGCGCTTTGCATGTCAGCAGTCTTCCTCGTAAAGGGCTTTGCCGATGCCGAGAACGAGCAAGGGACATCCGCCACCGCCGCCGCCCCGTATCCTGGACAGCAGTTTGCTCATGTGGGTCGTCGAGGAGCCATAGGACTTTCCCCGGTCAAGCGCATCGAAAATATCCTGCAATTCATCGCGGCGAGTCACGATGACGCCGACGCTGACAACGCGCAGATCGAAAAGAAGGCGGAAATTGTTCAGATCGCGGTCGAAGAAAGGATCCTTGTTGTTCCACTCTATTTCGAGCGCGATGCGATTCTTGAAACAATCGACCTTGTGGGTGGGCGAATCGAGACTTTCCTGGTCGACGACGACTTTTGTATCGAAGGCTTTTTCGATCCAGCCACGCTGGCCGAGAGCGCTGTCGAACGATTCCGCGACTTTGGATTTTCTGCCGCCGCCAACGGCAATCCAGCTTTTTTTCAACCGGAAAGCGGCCAGGACCTCGCACAGATCGTTCCACTCGTCGGCAAAATCGTGCCGCAAGATGGCACAGGCGTGTTTCCATTCGTAGACTTCGTAATGGGTACGAATGAATTCCGGCAGGAGATCGAGGCTCATGCGCGCATTGTACCGCTCAACGAAACGCCATATAGCGCGCGAAAAGGCGCGGGGCCAGGGCGCGCAGCCGCTGGCGCTGCTCGATGATCCCCGGCGACAGGCCCTGGCGTTCGCCGGTCAGCAGGTTGACGAGCAGGGCGGCGCAACGCGCCGGTTTCGACGGGTGGGGATCGATCGGGCGGAAATGTTCGAGCAGTTCGCCGTGTTCGACGAGCAGCCAGGCGGGAAACCAGGCGGCCTCGGGATGCTCGCCTTCGTCGTCGGGCTCGAATCCGGAGAGGAAATCCGCGTACAGGCGGCGCACGGCTTCCGGCGCCGCGCGGGACAGGAGCGGGTCGAACAGCGATGGCGCGATCCAGGCGAGTTCGGCGGCGAGCGGCCAGTATTCCGCGGGATTGTTTTCTCGCCAGGCGATTTCGGTCATCCAGGCCAGGGGCTCGGGAATCCTTCGCCAGGAGGGGACGCGGTGGATGGCGGCGCGCGCCGCGGCAAGATCGTTGGCGCGCAGGAAAAGCGCGCCCGCGTAGACGCGCGCGTGTTCGCGGTGGAAAACACGCGCCGCCGCGCCGCCGGCCAGCCGGCTGAAAAGCGGTTCGAGCCAGCGCCGCGCCGCTTTTTCGCCGAGCACGCGGCACAGCGCCGGATAGAGTTGCGTATCGATGCGCGCGAGCCGCTCGGCGATCCGCGGCGCGGAGTCGGGAAGGGTTTCATCCAGCGCCGTCCCGGCCAGGAGATCGAGATCGCCGAGGCTGTAATCGTCCGGGAAGCTGGCGCGCAGCCTGTCCACGGCGCGCTTCAAGGCTTCCACGTCCCGCCGCCGCAAGGCGTCGATGGCCTCGTTGCGCAAACACGTGTCATGCGAATCGCGGAAGAGATCGAGCTGCATGGCTCTTTTCTAGCAGAGCGGCGCCAGCCAGCGCTCGGCCTCGGCGACGCTCATGCCGGAACGGCCGGCCCAGTCCTCCAACTGGTCGTGGCCGATCTTGCCGACGGCAAAGTAGCGCGCTTGCGGATGGGCGAGGTAGAAGCCGGATACCGAGGCGGCCGGGATCATGGCGAAGGATTCGGTCAGCGCCATGCCGGCCTTGCCCGGCGCGTCGAGCAGCCGGAACAGGCCCTCCTTGGCGGTATGGTCCGGGCAGGCCGGGTAGCCGGGCGCCGGGCGGATGCCGCGATAGCGCTCGCGGAGCAGCGCCTCCTTGTCGAAACGCTCGCCGGCGGCGTAGCCCCAGTAGTCGACGCGCACCTCGCGGTGCAGCCATTCGGCGCAGGCTTCGGCGAGGCGGTCGGCCAGCGCCTTCAGCAGA
>JAISNE010000440.1 GCA_031276375.1 Accumulibacter sp. | reverse complement strand
CCGTTTATCGTATTCGTGGGTTGATTTGTAGGCATTCGTAGGCGGCTGATATGCGCATTCTGCTGAGCAATGATGACGGTTATTTCGCCCCGGGCATCGAACATCTTGCGCGCGCGCTGGCTTCCGTCGCTGAAATCACCGTGGTCGCGCCCGAGCGGGACCGCAGCGGCGCCAGCAATTCGCTGACGCTGGACAGGCCGCTGTCGCTGAGGCAGTCGGAGAACGGTTTCTACTATGTCAATGGCACGCCGACCGATTGCGTGCATCTGGCCGTCACGGGAATGCTCGAAGCCATGCCCGACATGGTGGTGTCCGGGATCAACGACGGCGCCAACATGGGCGACGACACGATCTACTCGGGAACCGTCGCCGCGGCGACCGAGGGCTATCTTTTGGGCGTGCCGTCAGTCGCCGTATCGTTGTGCGGCAAGGCTGGCGTGCATTATGAGACCGCGGCGCGGGTGGCGCTGGAAGTGGTGGAGATGATCCAGCGCAAGCGGAGCGGCGAGCCGGTGCTGCTCAACGTCAATGTGCCGGACGTTCCCTACGCCGCCCTGAACGGTTGGGCCGTCACCCGTCTTGGCAAAAGGCACAAGGCCGAGGCGGTGGTGCGCACGCTCACGCCGCGCAATGAAACGGTGTATTGGGTCGGCGCCGCGGGCGAGGCGCAGGACGCCGGCGAGGAGACGGATTTTCATGCCGTGGCCAGCGGGTGGGTGTCGATCACGCCCTTGCAGATCGATCTGACGCACAACGCGCAGTTGGCCATGGTCCGTTCATGGTTGCCGCGATGACGCGCAGCGCCGCCGGCAGCGGCATGACCTCCCGGCGCACCCGCGTGCGCATGATCGAACGCCTGCGCGAGCAGGGTATCCGCGATGAGGCGGTGCTGGCGGCGCTGGCCGCCGTGCCGCGCCACCTGTTCATCGAGGAAGCCCTGGCTTCGCGCGCTTACGAGGATACGGCCTTGCCGCTCGGTTTTGCGCAGACCCTCTCGCAGCCGTTCGTGGTGGCGCGGATGATCGAGATTCTGCGCAACGGGCGCGCCGGTCTGGGCAAGACGCTCGAAGTCGGCGCCGGTTCCGGCTACCAGGCGGCCGTGCTGGCGCAATTGACGCGCGACGTTTATGCGCTCGAACGGATCGAGGCCCTGCTGGCTCGGGCCAAGATCAACCTGCGCGCCATCCGCCAGTTCCACGTGCGCCTGAAATACGCGGACGGCCAGCTTGGTCTTCCCGAAGCCGCTCCGTTCGATACCATCATCGTCGCCGCCGCCGCGCCGAGCGTGCCGCCCGCGCTTTTGCAGCAACTGGCGCTTGGTGGCAGAATGCTCTTGCCGCTGGGTTCCGGGGATCAATACCTGGTGCTGATCGAACGGCGCGCTGACGCTTATGTTGAGACTCGTCTGGACGGTGTTCGTTTCGTTCCGCTACTTTCAGGACTCGAATGAAAAAGAATGACTTTTTTTCCGGCATTGGATACCTTGCCCCGGTGATTCTCGCGCTCGGGCTTTCCGCCTGCACCTCCAACATCCCGGCGCCGGTCGTCGGACCGGCCTGGTCGTCGGGCGCGCCTGTCCAGACGGCGCAGCCGGACACCCATATCGTCAAGGCCGGCGATACGTTCTACAGCATCGCTCGTGAATACAACATGGATCCCCGCGAGCTGATCGCGATCAACGTCAACGATGTCCAGAATCCCGATCAGTTGTCGGTCGGGCGGGTGCTCAGGCTCAAACCGGGGGTGGCGATAGTCGCGCCGGTGCCGTCCGACGTCATTGAAGTGCGGCCGATCGGCGACGCTCCGCCGGTCGGGGGAAAGCCGCCGGAATCGGCGGGGAATACGAATAAATTCAAACGCGAGCCGAAGGCGGGCAAGGAACCGTATTCCGAGCAGGCGCTGGCGGCGGCGCGGGCGGATGAGCAGGCAAGAGTCGATGGGCCAAAACCGGAACCCGACGAGAATGCCACGGGTAAACCGCCGGCCGTGACGGTGGCCAACGCCAAATTCGCCTGGATTTGGCCGGCCAGCGGCAAGATCGTCGGTACGTTCAGCGAAAACGGCAGCAAAGGCATCGATATCGCCGGCAAGGCGGGCGATCCGGTGGTCGCGGCGGGTAGCGGCAAGGTCGTTTATAACGGTACGGGTTTGCGCGGCTACGGCAAGTTGGTGATCATCAAGCATGATGCGACCTTCCTGTCCGCGTACGCGCATAACCAGAACATTCTGGTCAAGGAAGGAGAGTCGGTGGTCCAGGGGCAAAAGATCGCCGAAATGGGCAACACGGACGCGGATCAGGTCAAATTGCATTTCGAAGTCCGGCGTCAGGGCAAACCCGTCGATCCGCTGAAGTATCTGCCGCCGCGTTGACGATGGGAACGAACGCCGGCCAGGACGCCGATTTGACCGACGATGGCGTGCCCCAGGGGGACGCCGGCGAAGACGGGTTTCTGGGCGATGCCGAGCGCGAGGAAGAGGATGGCGCTTCCCCGCCCGAGATCGATCTGCTCAACGACGTTACCCAACACTACCTGAACGAGATCGGCGCCAAGCCGCTGTTCACGCCGGAGGAAGAATACGCCTGGGCGTGCCGGGCGCGCGGCGGGGATTTCGTGGCGCGCCAGAAGATGATCGAGCACAACCTGCGGCTGGTGGTGAACATCGCCAAGCATTACCTGAACCGCGGAATTCCCTTGCTCGACCTGATCGAGGAAGGGAACCTCGGCTTGATCCACGCGATCGAGAAATTCGATCCGGAGCGCGGTTTCCGTTTTTCGACGTATGCCACCTGGTGGATTCGCCAAAGCATCGAGCGGGCCATCATGAACCAGTCGCGCACCATCCGGCTGCCGGTGCACGTGGTCAAGGAAATCAACCTGGTCCTGCGCGCCCTCCGCTACCTGGAAATGGCCAGCGGCAGGGAAATCCAGGTCGACCAGATCGCGCACCTGATCGGCCGCTCGGTCGAGGACGTGCGCCGCGCGATCGCGCTGAACGAGCATACCGCGTCGATCGACGCGCCGCTGGAAATCGATCCGGAACATACCATCGTCGATGCCATCGCCGACGAAAAGGCGCCCGATCCGGAGGAATTGCTGCAATCGGCCGAAGTCGGCAGCCTGGTGAAGCAATGGATCGAACAACTGACGGACAAGCAGCGCCGCGTCCTGGAAAGACGGTACGGTCTCGGCAGCGCCGAAATCAGCACGCTTGAAGAAGTGGCCGCCGAGCTCAATCTGACCCGCGAGCGCGTGCGCCAGATCCAGATCGAGGCGCTCGACCAGCTTCGCCGGGTCATCAAGCGCGACGGCGTGACGCGCGACAACCTCATCTGATTTGCCTGCCCGGCCTCGTTTCGCTCCGGCCAACGCGGCGGCTCCGGCGAGGATTTCACGCCATCATCCATGCTTTGGATGTTGAGTTATACTAGTAGGCCTTTTCCCGACTAGGATTTCTAGGATGAGCGACCGCGAAGTTGACCAGGCTTTGGTCGAGCGCGCACAGCAAGGCGATAAACGGGCATTCGAACAGTTGGTGGGAAAATATCAACGCAAGTTGGGGCGGCTGTTGTCACGCTTCCTGCGCGATCATGCCGAGGTGGAGGATGTGGCGCAGGAAACCTTCATCAAGGCTTATCGCGCCTTGCCCACTTTTCGCGGAGAAAGCGCCTTCTACACCTGGCTATACAGGATTGGCATAAACACGGTAAAAAACCATCTGGTGGCAAAGGGCCGGCGGGTGCCGACGTCGACGGAGTTCGACGCCGACGACGCGGAATCGTTCGAGGACGCCGAACATCTTCACGATATCAACACCCCGGAAAGGCTGTTGCAGTCAAAGCAGATCGAGCAGGTCGTCAATAACGCGATGGATGCGCTGCCGGCGGAATTGCGCAATGCGATCGTGCTGCGTGAAATCGAGGGCTTGAGTTACGAAGAAATCGCGACGGAGATGAATTGCCCGATCGGAACGGTGCGTTCCCGGATCTTCCGGGCGCGCGAGGCAGTCGCCGAAAAATTGAGACCTCTCCTCGATACGGCGCCGGATCGCCGCTGGTGAGCGGAAACCGCGCCTTGTCCGGCAATGGCTGAAGTGCGAGGGACGGTGACCGCGCTCGATGGCGAACATGCCCTGGTCCGCATCACGGGCGAGGGGTGCGGCCGCTGCCATGAAGCGGGCGGTTGCGGCGGCGACGGCGGTTTCGCGCGGATGTTTTGCCGGTCCCCGAAAATCCACCGGATGCCCAATCCCCGCGGGGCGAAACCCGGCGACGAGGTGACGGTCGTGGTCGGCGACCGGACGCTGTTTCGCAGCGCCGTGGCCGGATACGTCCTCCCCTTGCTTGGCCTGTTTCCGGGCGCGGCGCTTGGCCTGGAACTGGCCGGGGAAGCCGGTTCGATGATCGGCGCGCTGTGCGGTCTGGCGGCGGCCTGGGGACTTCAGCGGACACGCTGGGCGCGGGATGTCCTTCTCGGGGCCGATGCGC
>JAISNE010000409.1 GCA_031276375.1 Accumulibacter sp. | reverse complement strand
GCGGGGGAATCTTGGAGTGCGGATATCGCAATCCGATCAAGAATTGCACCTTTTCCATCTTGTCCGACTTACCGAACCAGACGTGGCTCCAGGTTGCAAGGAGAATCTTGGGCGCCTTCCCGACAAGAACCTCATCCACCAGTATCCTGAAGCGCGCGTAGTCACTCATGAACCTCATATTGGAGGCGACCGGTTCCTTCTGTCGTTGCCGAATCTCCTGGTCCAGTACGACTTTGTAATCCGTGATTCTGCCGATAACGACAACATCCGCATATTTGATGTCATTGAGTTCAAGTCTGGCGTTCATCAGGCAAGCATGCGCTTGCGGGGATGCCAGCAGGAAACAAAAAGCCAATGCAATGAGGGTGCGCATGTGTTTCTCCGTGTGCATTTGTGAGCCAGAGTGTTCAGGAGAGGCACAAGTCTAGCGTAAAGGTGTCAATGTAGACAGGACGGCGTTCAGGTGTTGTTCATATTCGTGGACATGCCGCTCAATCGCGGGCGCTTTTGCGACATTGTTCGCAATAAAGGTGGGAAGCGCGCGCAGGCCGACGAATTCCTGCGATTTGTGGAAGGGGAAATACACGGCATCGACGCCCTTGCCTTCAAAGAACTCGCCGGACAGTTCGAACGCGCCGCGCGGCGCGTTCCAGGTGACGGAAAGCAGGTAGGCGCGTCCTTGCAGCAAACCGCCGCGACCATAGTTGCGCTCGGCTATTTGAAATCGTGCTTGATGTTTGGCGGCGAGTAGTCCTTCATTATTCCGACAATCGTTTGCCCGTAGGAAATCAAAATAGATTTTTCCTTCAGCGCTTCCCGCAGTTCAGTTTTGAAGGCTTCTCGGATTGCGCCTCTCTCTGTGAGAGGATAAAAATCCGCCCACGGCACGGCAAGGCTCGTCGTGTTGTTTTTGTTCATATAGTCGTGAATTTTTTCAGCGACCTTCATTGGGTTTAGCGCCATTTCAATCCCTTTCATGTAAAATGTCCGCTGCGCGAAAGATTTTTGAATCATAGATGAAAAAATTTCACGTGTCAACTAAAAAAACAGTAGCATGTCTAATGCATATACAGTGTGCCTGGCGTTCAAGCTCAGAGGCGTGTCGCATACGACATGTCCATAGGAGCGCAATGTTAGGTGATAAAATTTGCATTGATGCGGAGGGGGGGTTGAGACTACGAGTCGTGATCTGGGGCAAAACGGCGCGGTGGAGAGTGCAGATAGTTGTGCCTGCACGGATAAAACACTGTTATCCGAGCGCAGGAAGTGGAGCCTGTCACAGATATAAAAAGTCCAAAATTAAAAATGTAAGCCGCTGATTTTTTTGGTTTATTTCGATAAATGGTTTTATTCAAACCCTCCTTAATCTTCCTAATGTTAAGCTCAACCGACAAAAAGCGCGACCCTCTCATGAAAACCGCAAGTCTAGCGTGAACGGGAAGTCGGCGTTGGGCGATTCCGCGCTGGGGCGCAGCGCGCCCGGTGTGCGCGCGAGCACGGAGAAGCGCGCGAGGCGGCGGCTTTCGGCTTCGTAGGCGTTGACCGGGCGGCGTTCGTGATGGCGTCCGCCTGGATGCGCGACATGATATTGGCAACCGCCCAGCGAGCGTTGCATCCAGGTATCGACAAGATCAAAGGTCAGCGGCGTGTGTACGCCGATGGTCGGATGCAGGCAGGAGGGCGGCTGCCAGGCGCGGTAGCGCACCCCGGCGACAAATTCGCCAGTGGCGCCGGTGGCGCGCAGCGGCAGCGGGCGACCGTTGCAGGTCAATGTGTAACGCTCGCCCGCCATGCCGGTCGCCTTGACCTGCAAACGCTCGACCGAGGAATCGACGTAACGCGCCGCGCCGCCGACGGCGGCCTCCTCGCCCAGCACGTGCCACGGCTCCAGCGCGTGGCGCAGTTCGGCCTCGATGCCTTCCGCGGCAAAACGGCCATACAGGGGGAAACGGAATTCAAAATGCGGCGCGAACCAGGCCAGATCGAAGGGATAACCGGCGGCGGCGAGTTCGGCGAGCACATCGGCGAAATCCTGGCGCACGAAATGCGGCAGCATGAAACGGTCATGCAGTTCGACGCCCCAGCGCACGAGGCGTTGGGGCGCGTAGGGCGTCTTCCAGAACCGCGCGACCAGGGCGCGCAGGAGGAGTTGTTGCGAGAGCGACATGCGCGCGTGCGGCGGCATCTCGAAGGCGCGCATTTCCAGGAGGCCAAGCCGCCCGGCGGCGCTGTCGGGGGAATAGAGCTTGTCGATGCAGAATTCGGCGCGGTGGGTGTTGCCGGTGGCGTCGATCAACAGGTTGCGCAGGACGCGGTCGACCTGCCACGGCCCTGTCGAGTCCGCGTCGCGCTCGGCAAGCTGCTGGAAGGCGATTTCCAGTTCATGGAGCGAATCGTTGCGCGCCTCGTCGACCCGCGGCGCCTGGCTGGTCGGGCCGATGAACAGGCCGGAGAAAAGATAGGAGAGCGAGGGATGGTTATGCCAATAGGCAATCAGGCTGCGCAGCAGGTCGGGACGGCGCAGGAAGGGCGAATCGAGCGGCGTGGCCGCGCCGAGCACGAAGTGATTGCCGCCGCCTGAGCCGACATGACGCCCGTCCAGCATGAATTTCTCGGTGGAAAGGCGCGACAGGCGCGCGGCTTCGTACAGGTGGGCGGTGCGCTCGACCAGTTCGTTCCAGTGGGCGCAGGGCTGGATGTTGACTTCGATGACACCGGGGTCGGGCGTGACGCTGAAGCGGACAAGGCGCGGGTCGCGCGGCGGCTCGTAGCCCTCCAGGATGACCGGCGTTTCCAGTTCCCCGGCGGCGGCTTCGACGGCGGCGACCAGTTCCGCGTAGTCGTCGAGGCTCTGCGTCGGCGGCATGAAGATATACAACACGCCGTTACGCGCCTGCGCCGACATCGCCGTGCGCGTGATCGATGGGACGGAATCTTTGGCGGATGCCTTGTCTCGCGGTGCGTCGCTGGTGGACGGCGTGGACAGCGCGGGAGAGACTGGCCTGTCGGGCGTCGCCAGCGCGCGCTCATCGAGGATGCGCCGGGTTTCCGCGTAGGCGCGCAAGGGCGGCAGCGTCCGGGTCGGATCGGGGGTGATGATATACGGATAATCGTTCTTGGCGACCCACGGCTGCGCGTCGAGCGGCAGGCGATAGCCAATCGGCGAATCGCCGGGAATCAGGTAGCAGCGTTCGCCGCGCAGGAACCACGGGCTGCTCTGCCAGCCTCCGCTGGCGTCGTCGCGCGCGAGGGGCAGCACATGGCCGACGATGGCGTCCAGTCCCTGCGTGAATACCCGCGCGAGCCGCGCGCGCTCCAGCGGATCCTCCAGGCGGGAATCGAGGGGATCGACGTTGATCGGCAGGCGGCGTTCGCGCCACAGGTAATAGAACACGTCCTCGTAGGCCGGGAAGACGCGGCGGGCGTCAAGCGCCAGACGCGCGGCCACGCGGCGCAGGAAGCGTTCGGCAAGTTTCTCGTCGGCGCCGTAATCGCGCGCCTCATCGGCGAAGAGCGCCGGGTTCGACCAGAGCGGCTCGCCATCCACGCGCCAAAAACAGTTCAGCGACCAGCGCGGAAGCTGTTCGCCGGGATACCACTTGCCCTGGCCAAAATGCGCAAGTCCCCGCGTGGCGTATTGTTCGCGCAGCCGATGAAACAGCGCGGTCGCGCGCGCGCGTTTCATCGGCCCCAGGGCTTCGGTGTTCCATTCCGCGCCGTCGGGATCGTCGATCGAGACGAAGGTCGGCTCGCCGCCCATGGTCAGGCGCACGTCACCGGCCAGGAGATCGGCGTCGACGTGTTGACCGAGCGCGTCGATGGCCTCCCATTGTTCCTCGGTATAGGGCTTGGTGACGCGCGGCGCTTCCCACACGCGCTCGATTTTCATGACGTGCGAAAACTCGCACTCGCAGGTCTCGGTGAGGCCAGTGACCGGCGCGGCGGAAGAGGGTTCCGGCGAACAGGCGATGGGAATGTGGCCTTCCCCGGCAAGCAGGCCCGAAGTGGGATCGAGGCCGACCCAGCCGGCGCCCGGCAGATAGACTTCGCACCAGGCGTGCAGATCGGTGAAATCGGCTGCCGCGCCGGAAGGGCCGTCGAGCGACTTGACATCCGGCGCAAGCTGGATCAGGTAGCCCGAAACAAAGCGCGCGGCGAGTCCCAGATGGCGCAATGTCTGCACCAGCAGCCAGGCCGAATCGCGGCACGAACCGGAGGCGCGGGTCAAGGTCTCCTCTGGCGATTGAACGCCGGGTTCAAGGCGGATGACATAGCCAATCGCGCGCTGCACGCGCTGGTTGAGCGCGACCAGGAAATCCACCGTCGGCAGTGGCGCGCGTGGAATCTCGTCGATAAAAGCCTTGAACGAGGGCGTGAGCGGCAATTTTTCCAGGAAGGGCAAAAGCTCGTGGCGCAAGCGGGGGTCGTAGTCAAAGGGAAATCGCTCGGCGCGGGGTTCGAGGAAGAAATCAAAGGGATTGATGACCGACAATTCGGCGACAAAATCGACCTCGACCTTGAATTCACGTGTTTTTTCCGGGAAAACCAGGCGCGCGAGATAGTTGGACTGCGGATCCTGCTGCCAGTTGATGAAATGTTCCGCGGGCGTGACTTTCAGCGCATAGGAGAGGATCGGCGTGCGCGAATGCGGCGCGGGACGCAAACGGACGATTTGCGGCGAAAGGGC
>JAISNE010000378.1 GCA_031276375.1 Accumulibacter sp. | reverse complement strand
CGTAGATGTCCGCCGTTTCGGCGAAACGCAGCGCGTTGGCCTGCCAGCGGCGGCGCGCCGCCGGGTCGGAGAGCATCTGTTCCAGCGCGGCGTTCAGCGCCTCCTGCGCGAAAGGCTCGGCGATCACCCGGCCGCCGCCGGCCTCCTCGACGTAATGCGCGTAGCCGCACACCGCGGTGGTCAATACGGGCAGGCCGGCCACCAGCGCTTCGAGCAGCACCGTGCCGGTGTTTTCGTGGTAGGCCGGATGGATCAGCAGGTCGGCGCCAAGCAGGAAACGCGGGATGTCGCCGCGTCCCGGCAGGATGGCCGCGCGTTCGGCGATACCGAGCGAACGGGCCTGGCGCAGAAACGGCGCCGGGTCGTCCTGCCCGACGGCGATCAGCCGCGCGCGCCGGCGCAGCGCCTCCGGCAGGCTGGCCAGCGCCTTCATGCCGCGGTCGAGTCCCTTGGTCTTGAAGCCCGAGCCGATTTGCAGGAGCAGCAGATCGTCCTCGCCGAGGGCGAACTCGCGCCGGAAATCCCGGCGAATCCCGGCGGCGTCGGCCGGCGCGCGGCGATCGCGGGAAATACCGGGCGGCAGCAGGTGGAAACGCTGCTTCGGCGTGCCGTAGTGCTTTTCGAAAAACGTTTGCTGCGTCCGCGAGATCATCAGGATTTCGGTCCGGCTCTCCGGCGCGAACACGGCGCGCTCGCTGGCCGCGAGCTGGCGGTAACGCCCGGAAAGCCGGTACAGCGGGCCGCGCAGGGTGCGCGCCTTTTCCTCGTAGCAGGGATCGGCGGCGAAATAGACATCCAGGCCCGGCATCTTGTTGAAGCCGATCACGCGGCCGGCCGGACGGCGCGCGAGATCGCCCGCCACCCACTCGCCGAAGCGGGCATAGCGGCGCGCGTTGGAAAACGCGCTGACCGGCACGGTGACAAGCTCGAAGCCATCCGGAACGTCGCCCGTCCATTCGAGCGCGTAAACCCGGATCGCGTGGCCGCGCGCCTGGCAGGCCAGCGCGATGCGCAGGAAGTCGCGCTGCAATCCGCCGAACGGGAAATATTTGTAAAGACAAAAGGCCAGTTGCATCGGTTTTCTTCCGGTGGCGTTTCGACGCCGCCGGCGCTCGTAATCCTTGACTGGCCGGCTGGAAGCCGGCCCTACCTCGTTTCGCCGCCGCGCCGGCGCTTGTAGCGATTGTAGCCCCACAGGTATTGCTCCGGGCATTGCAGGATCAATCGCTCGATCTCTTCGTTGATGCGCCGGGCGCGCTCTTCGAGCGTCCCTTCGAGCGCCGGCGCGGGCGCCCGCAGATGCAGACGGTAGCCGGCGCCGCCGGGCAGCCGCTCGGCCCAGATCATCAGCACCGCCGCGCCGCTTTCGCTGAGCCGCGCCGCCAGGGTCATCGTATAGGCCGGCCGGCCGAAAAAATCGAGCCAGCGCCCCTCCCCCCGTTTTGGCGCCTGGTCCGGCAGCATGCCCACCGCCTCGCCGCGCCGGAGCGCCTTGAGCAGCGCGCGCACGCCGGAAAGATCGGCCGGAGCGGTGGCAAGCCGCGGGCGCGCCCGCCCCGCCTCGACCATCGCCCGCAGCCAGCGCGACTTGGGCGGCCGGTAGAGAACGGTGATCGGCGCGCGCGTCGACAAATATTGCGCGTTGATTTCAAAACAGCCCAGATGCGGGGTGAGATACAGGATTCCCCGGCCCGCGCGCGCGGCCGCTTCCACCAGTTCCCAGCCGGAGACGGCGACGACGCGGGCGGCGACTTCGTCGAGCGGGCGCAGCCAGATTTTCGGCAGTTCCAAAAATTGCCGGCCGGCGTGCGCGATGGCCGCCGCGCGCGCGCGCTTCTCGCCGTTTTCCCCCAGCGCCAGCCGCATGTTCTCGCGCAGGTGGCGGCGGTAAGTCGGCGAAAGCAACCACGCGAGCCAGCCGGCCGCGCCGCCGAGGTGGTGCAGCCAGGCCAGCGGCAGGCGGCCAAGCAAACGAAAAAGCAGCATCAAACCATCGCTCCCGGCGGGCACCGGATTTGACCCAGGCCCGGCGAAAAACTATAATTATCCCATTCGCCGAGTTAATCAGGACAACTTGCAGGGCGAAAGATGTCGTGACGGGCATCGAGAAATACTGCTAAAGCGTCGTCTGCTTGAACCCCGGAGCCGGCAACGCCGCCTTACCGGGGTTTTTTCAATGGAGCAGACATCATGTCGAAAGAGTATCTATTCACTTCGGAATCGGTCAGCGAAGGCCATCCCGACAAAGTCGCCGACCAGATTTCGGACAGCGTCCTCGACGCCGTTCTGAGCGAGGACGCGCAGGGCCGCGTGGCTTGCGAAACCCTGGTGTCCACCGGTCTGGTGGTGATTTCCGGGGAGATCACCACCAAGGCGCACATCAACTACCGCGAGATCGCCCAGCAAACCATCCGCCGCATCGGCTACGACGATTCGGAAATCGGTTTCGATCACAAGAGTTGCGCCATCCTCACCGCGGTCAACCGTCAGTCGCCGGACATCGCCCAGGGCGTCAATGAAGGCCAGGGGATCGACCTCGACCAGGGCGCCGGCGACCAGGGCCTGATGTTCGGCTACGCCTGCCGTGAAACGCCCGCGCTGATGCCGTTTCCGATCTATTACGCGCACCGCCTCATGCAGCGCCAGGCCGAGGTGCGCAAGGACGGCCGCCTGCCGTGGCTGCGTCCCGACGCCAAGAGCCAGCTTTCCGTGCGCTACATCGATGGCCGGCCGGCGGTCATCGATACCGTCGTCATCTCCACCCAGCACGACCCGGACGTATCGCATGCCCAGATCACCGAAGCGGTGATCGAGGAAATCGTCAAGCCGGTCCTGCCCAGGGAGACGCTCACCGACAAGACCCGCTATCTGATCAATCCGACCGGGCGCTTCGTCGTCGGCGGGCCGCACGGCGACTGCGGACTGACCGGGCGCAAGATCATCGTCGACAGCTACGGCGGCACCGCGCGCCACGGCGGCGGCGCCTTCTCCGGCAAGGATCCGTCGAAAGTCGACCGGTCGGCCGCCTACGCGGCGCGCCATGTCGCCAAGAACGTCGTCGCGGCCGGCCTCGCCGAGCGTTGCGAAGTGCAGATCGCTTACGCCATCGGCGTCGCCAAGCCGGTTTCCCTGATGGTCGACACCTTCGGCACCGGGCAAATCGACGACGAAAAGATCGTCGAATTGATCGGCCGGCATTTCGACCTGCGCCCGAAAGGCATCATCCAGGCGCTCGACCTGCTTCGCCCGATCTACGCCAAGACCGCGGCCTACGGTCATTTCGGCCGCGAAGAACCGGAATTCACCTGGGAAGCCATCGACAAGGCCGCCGCCCTGCGGGCCGACGCCGGGCTTTGAGGTTCGGAAGACAGAGGACGAAAGACTGAAGACAGTAATATTTGCGGCGCCATTCCCTCTCCACTTGTGGAGAGGGGCCGGGGTGAGGCGCCGGTAACTGACTGTCCTCTGTCTTCCGTCCTCTGAAAAACATGAGCACTTACGCCATCGGAGACATCCAGGGCTGCTTCGCCTCGTTCATGCGGCTGCTCGAACACTGCCGGTTCGACCCGGCCGCCGA
>JAISNE010000367.1 GCA_031276375.1 Accumulibacter sp. | reverse complement strand
CGGCTTTTCGCCGGGGTCGGGTTTGGCCTTGGCGCGGGCGAACTGTTGTATCTGCAAGGTCCGAACGGCGCGGGCAAGACCAGTTTGCTGCGCATGCTCGGCGGGCTGCTGCCGCCGGCCGCCGGAGAAATTCGCTGGCGCGGCCGGCCGATCGGCGGGCTGGGCGAAGCGTACCGGCGCGAGATGTGTTTTCTCGGCCATCACGACGCGATCAAGGAAGAACTCACCCCGCTCGAAAACCTGACGATTTCCGCCCGGCTGGCCGGTCTGCCGGCGGACGGGGAACAGGCGCTCGACGCGCTCTCGCGGCTGGGCCTGGCCGGATGCAGGGAGCTGGCCTGCCGCTACCTGTCGCGGGGGCAGAAACGCCGCGTGGCGCTCTCGCGGCTGGTCGCCGAACGGCGGCCGCTGTGGCTGCTCGACGAACCGTTCGAGGCGCTCGATGCGGCGGCGGTCGACAGCGTCGCCGCGCTGGTCGGCGCGCATCTGCAACGCGGCGGGCTGGCCGTGCTGAGCACGCATCAACCGGCCGCGATCGCCGCCAGCGCGTCCCGGTGGCTGACGCTGACGCGCGAAGCCCGGTCATGCTGGCGCTGATCGCGGCCGTCGTCGCGCGCGATCTGCGCCTCGCGCTGCGCCGCCGCGCCGACATCGCGGCGATGCTGCTCTTCTTCGTCATCGTGGCCAGCCTGTTTCCGCTCGGCGTCGGGCCGGAGCCGCAACAATTGCGCAAAATGGCGGCCGGCGCGCTGTGGGTGGCCGCCCTGCTGTCCACGCAGCTGGCGCTGCCGCGCCTGTTCGCCGACGACTACCGCGACGGGACGCTCGAACAACTGGCGTTGCTGCCGCAGCCGCTGGGCCTGATCGTGCTCGGCAAGGTGCTGGCGCACTGGCTGGTTTCCGGACTGCCGCTGAGTATGCTGGCGCCGCTGCTGGGCTTGCAGTTCGGCCTTCCCGGCGACGCCCTGGCCGTGCTCGCCGGCTCGCTGTTCATCGGCACGCCGGCCCTGTCGGGCATCGGCGCCATCGGCGCGGCGCTGACCCTCGGCGTGCGCGGCAGCGGGGTGCTCGTATCGCTGCTGATCCTGCCCCTGTATACTCCCGTCCTGATCTTCGGCGCCGGCGCCGTCGACGCGGCGCAGGCCGGGATCGGCGCGCAGGCGCATCTTTCGCTACTGGCGGCGCTGACGCTGGCCGGCGTATTCTTCGCCCCCTGGCCCGCCGCCGCCGCCTTGCGGATCGCGCTGGAATGAGTCGGAGGACAGAGGGCCGCCAGTTACCGACGCTTTGCACCGCAAATATTACTGTCTTCTGTCCAGCTCGGTTCGGTTCCACCCGTCCGCTTCGGTGTTCGCGGGGCCGGAGCCGTCCAGGGCGACGGAACAGGAAACGTAGGCATTATTGGCATTAAACACTCTCGCAAGATTGTTCCACAGGCCTTTGCTATCTCTGAATCCGTTGTTTTTGCCGGTGCCAGTGCAATTCGTGGACTTGTTGCAATTGAAGAAGCCGATGCCGCCGATGCCGTAGCCGTAGCCGGTGCAATCCGTGAGTTCATTGCACTCACTGATCCTGGACGCACTTTCGACGTAGTACGAAAAATAATCCACCGTGTTGGCAATTTCCGACAGCTTGAGCGTGGTTCCTTTTGGAAACTTCCAGTACGAACCATACGAAAGCGTTCTCGCGGCGCCGGAATGCTTGACGGCAATGATATCGCTTTGACCAACCGACATGTTCGTCGGATTGGTGAGCGTCGTTTTGCCGAGCGCGCGGCGCGCGAGGGCGCGCTGAACGGCGTGCCGCCTGGGAAGGAAGCTCAATTCATCAATCGAGAATACGGAACGATCAAAAATTCCGATTTCGATTTCGAGACAAAACGCTTGTTCGATTCAAACGGCGCTTCAAACGGGTTGAACAAACCGCTATGCCGCTCGATGAGCTTGCCGGCTTCCTGTGGAAGGCGCTGAAAAAAGACCTACCCGGCGAAATGCTGACGACCACCGGTCAGTTCTCCGTGGACAAATGGGCGCCAGGCGGAGTCGGGTTGGCGCCGAACGCGACCGGCGAGGATTACCTGAAACAGATGGGCGACACCATCATCCAGACGCTGATGCAATCCGGGATGATGGGCGCCGGCACGGGAGGCGCATCCAGGGCCATGCGTTTCATGCGCGAACGCGGCTACAGTCCGGCCATCGCGGAAGCCGACGCGGAAGCCGCGAAGCGGAACGCGCTTGACGCCTGGGCGAAGTTCAGAGCGGAGACGAGGCCGCCATCCCCCGAGGAAAAAGCGAAACAGGCCGAGCAAGACCTGGCAAACGCCAGCGACATCGAAGGAATGATTGAATCGGCCTCACGCCTTGCCGACGCGGAAGGGCTGAGCGAAGCGCCGCCCACACCGCCAACACCGCCCGCGCCGCCCGCGACGGCGGACACAACCGGCCCCCTGATCGACCGCCTGTTGACTTCCGGGGAAGCCGAGTTTGACGGAATCCTGAAGGGCGGAGGATTCGACAACACGCAACTGACCCAGATCCTGGACACCGTTGCGGAACGCCTGACCGCGATGCCTGACGAAACGCTGAGGGAAGCCCGTTCCAGGGGCAGCTACGCCGCGGGAGAAGAACTGGCGCGCCGAGAATCGTCCGCCGCGCCGCCCGCCGCGCCGCCGGCCGCCGCCGACCCCGACGCGATGTACGAGCGTCTCGCGGAAATCGAACTGACCGCCGACCGTCGCCCGTTATCCGCCCCGGAAAAAGCCGAAGCCGCCGCGCTGGTGGCCCAACTGCAACAGCTGGAAAACGCGGATCAAGCGCCGGGGATCGAAAATCGTGGCCCCGCTGGTCCCGTGACGGAAAGCGCGAAAGCGCCATCGAACGGCGAACCGGGAACCGAGAAAGCGGAAGCGATTGGCGAGCGAAGCGTAGACCAAATCCCCACGCCCGCCTTGCAGACCTACGCGAAGAGCCAGGGTCGGGTAGGCGAAATCGCGCGCGCCGAACTTTCCAGGCGCGCGGCAACGACACAGGAGAACGCGAATGCGGACGGATCGATACCGGCTGCCCAGGGCGGAAACGCCGGGCGAGAAACGAGTGCGGGAAGAAACATTGGCGTACTGCCATCGGGAAATGGTGACCAGACTGTGGTCTCTGAACCTGGTGCTGCAACAGCAGGCGCGCTGGAAAGCGGATCCGGATCACCTGTGGAAGACAGCCTATCAATTTCTCAGGCACGCGGAACAAACTCCGTTCGAGGCTCCGACTCCGCTCAAAAGCTGAATCAGCGGAGTGG
>JAISNE010000329.1 GCA_031276375.1 Accumulibacter sp. | reverse complement strand
CTGCATCGCTATCTGGGCGAACAGGGCTTCACCGTCCGCGTGGCGGAAAATGCCGAAGCCATGGACAAGATGCTGGCGCGCGACACTTTCGAGCTGATCGTCCTCGACCTCATGCTGCCCGGCGAGGACGGCCTGTCGATCTGCCGCCGGCTGCGCGCCAGCGAACCGCAGCAGGCGATCATCATGCTCACCGCCAGGGGCGACGAGATCGACCGCATCGTCGGCCTGGAAATGGGCGCCGACGATTATCTGCCCAAGCCGTTCAACCCGCGCGAACTGGTCGCCCGCATCCAGGCCGTGCTGCGCCGGAGAACCGCTGTCGTGCCCGGCGCGCCGGCCGCGGAAAACAAGAGCATGGCCTTCGGCCACGTGGAAGTCGATCTGGCCACGCGGGTGTTGAAGCGCCACGGCGAGCCGCAGTCGCTGACCACCGGCGAGTTCGCCGTGCTCAAGGTGCTGCTCGAACACCCGCGCCAGCCGCTTTCCCGCGAGCGCCTGATGGCGCTGGCGCGCGGACGCGAACAGGGGCCGTTCGACCGCGCCATCGACGTGCAGGTTTCCCGCCTGCGCAAACTGATCGAACCCGATCCGGCCTCGCCGCGCTACCTGCAAACGGTGTGGGGCTTCGGCTACGTGTTCATCCCCGACGACACGGCTCCGTAACGCGGGCCTCGCCGTGCGCATCCCCATTCCGCAGACGCTGTTCGGACGCACCTTTCTCCTCGTCAGCCTGCTGATCTTCGCCTCCGGCGGCACCTGGTTCGCCCTGTTCAGCCTCGCCGAACGCGAACCGCGCGCCTTGCAACTGGCCCAGCTCACCGCCAGCGTGGTCAACCTGACCCGCGCCGCGCTGGTCGCCGCCGATCCGGCCAAGCGCCTCGCCCTGCTGCGGGACCTCGCGGACAGCGAAGGCGTCCACCTTTACCCGCGAGAGGATTCCGATACCGTCACTCCGCTGCCGGACACTTACTTCTTCGACGAGATGAAACAGGCCGCCATCGCCCAGCTCGGCCCGCGCACGCGCTTCGCCAGTGAAGTCAACGGGCTGCCCGGCGTATGGGTCAGCTTCTCGATCGATGACGACGACAACGACTACTGGCTGATGCTCCCCGGCGAACACGCCCGGGAATTCGTTCCCTGGCAATGGCTCGGCTGGGGCGCCGCCCTGCTGGCGCTGGCGCTGCTGGTGGCCTGGCTGATCGTCTCCCACGTCACCCGGCCGCTGCGGGCCCTGGCCGCCGCCGCCGGAGCGCTCGGCCAGGGCCGCTACCCGGAACCCGTGCGGGAAACCGGCGCCAGCGAATTGCGCCAGGTGGCCGAAGCGTTCAACCGCATGTCCGAGGATTTGAGACACAACGCCGGCGAGCGCGCCATCGTGCTGGCCGGGCTTTCACACGACCTGCGCACGCCCCTGGCCCGCCTGCGCCTGGAAAGCGAGCTGTCGATCGCCGATGAAGCCGTGCGCGCCGCCGTCATCGCCGACATCGAACAGATGGACGCCATCATCTCCCAGTTTCTCGACTACGCGCGCGGCGAAGGCGACGAAACGCCGGTCGACGCCGACATCAACGCCCTCGTCGCGCAGGCCGCCTGCCATCACGGCCGCCACGGCCAGGCATCGGCCGCGCCGCGGCTCGACCTGAGCACGCTCCCGCCCGCGCGCGTCCGTCCCAAGGCGCTGACGCGCGCCGTGGTCAACCTGCTCGACAACGCCCGCAAATACGGCGCCGAGCCGATCACGCTCAAGACCTGGCGCGGACACGATGAAATCGTCATCGACGTCGCCGACAGCGGCCCCGGCATTCCCGAAGCCGAACTCGAACGGATCAAACGTCCCTTCACGCGCCTGGAAAGCGCCCGCACCGACACCACCGGCACCGGCCTGGGCCTGGCCATCGTCGAACGCATCACCCACCTGCACGGCGGCCGCTTCGACCTGCTCAACCGCCCCGAAGGCGGACTGACCGCCCGCCTGCGCCTGCCCGCGGCCGGCTTCCGGGAGCGGTAAACGCGCCGCGCGGAAAGCCTTCCGGGGCCGGAGAGTCGAATATTGCCTGGAGTATTTCGGTTTTCGAATCGTCCAGATTCGGACGGGATCCACGGGTATGAAAAAAGCAAGCTCCAAAATACGTTGCATCGTTGTCAAAACCCGCCGCGCGGATATTCCACGGCGGAAATCGCTGATATCATAACAGGCGATCCTGAATCGTTCCCTGGTTTTCATGAAGCCGGGGATGGTGGAAATAATGATGTCGCGGTGTGGCATGCGTATCCAGGCCGCAAGGATGGATTCCATTGGCGAGGTTGATACGCTTTCCGTTCAAGTTTTTGAATGCAAGGAATGAAATGGGCAATGAGGGAAAAATGAAATTCATATTCGCCGTTTTCGTCTTCCTGCCGCTCTTTTTTTCCGCTTCCTGCCACGCTTCGGAAAAGCCGATTACCTTTGATGATTATCTTTGTGCCGAGCGAGGTGGAAAGGAAGGGGAATGTACCATGTACAGCATATCCCTCATCAATCTCCTGGCAACCCCGGAGCGTTTTCATGGTAAACGAGTAAGACTTCGTGCTTATGTATACGCTGACGGAGAGCGGTACTTGTTATATTTGCTGCCCGGGACATCTTATCCAGAAGCCATCAGTTTGACCTTTTACTCACCGGGAGTGTGGGATGAGGCCAAAGTCGACGAATATTACAGGCGAAGCGCTGAAATACAAAGGAAATTCCACCGCAGGCAAGTCATTGTCGAGGGAACCTATCGCATGACGACTGGAGGATTCTCAAAAGGAGAGATTGGCGATATTACCCGATTGGATTTACATAGGCATCCCATTTTTTGATCCATAGCCGGGTAACGCGGCACCCCCGCGGTTCTGGAAACAGAACGCTTGCGCGCAGAGCCATGCGATGCTGGACATCATCTCCAAAAGATGATCGACATGATCCATGCCGGGAGAACGTGACGAGGAAATCAATGAAAGTCCTGTGGTCAAGAATGATTCTGGTTTTTCCATTGATATTTCTTGCCGGTTTTTGCCATGCTTCGGAAAACCCGGTTGATTTTGACGAAATTTTTTGTGGCGAGCGTTACGTCGATGGAGAATGCAAATATTATTACGCATCCATGCTCAACCTGATTGCAACTCCCGAACGTTTTCATGGGAAAAGGATCCGGGTCATTTCCTTCGCCGTCGTTGGCCCTGAAGGAGCCAGGTTGGTTTTGTCGCCCGGGACATCATATGATGTATCCGTCGAGCTTTCTTTCCGGAAAGACGCGGCGCAAAAGGAAAAACCCGATACGGATGTCGATGAATACAAGAAACGACTCGAAGAGATAAGTGAGGAATTTGATGGCAGAAGAGTGGCTGTTGAAGGGATGTTCAATATGAATCATGAAGGAACGCTTGCAAAAGGGGAGATTTACGACATTTCCCATCTGAGAAGATTGTGGTGGTAATTCCTGTTGAAAGAGCGAGGTAATCGATGAAAATCCCGTTGCAAGGAATGATTCTGATTTCCCTGTTGCTGTGTTTTATCAACTTTTGTCACGCTTCGGAAAACCAGCCTGATTTCGACCGGTTTTTCTGTGACGAATATTCCAATGAAGGAGAGTGTGAAATCCATGCTCCGTCGATGATCAATCTGATTGTGACGCCTGAACGTTTTCATGGAAAAAGAGTGCGAGTCATTGCCTATGTTATCGTCTTGTTTCAATCCAGGGAATTCATGCTTTTTTTCGTGCCCGGGATGTCAGAAGCCGTCAGACTCACTTTCTGGAAAGATGTGGACCAGAAGGAAAAATTCCATGCCGATGAACTTGACAGGCGATTTGAAGAGATATTTGAAGAATTCGTTGACAGAAAAGTCATCGTCGAAGGAATATTCAATATGAATCATCAAGGTGATTTTGAAACAGGAGAAATTTACGATATTTCCAGACTGCAAATATGGAGGCACTCTTTTTAGCTGCCTGCACCGCACGGGTGTGCGGGGAGTGGAAGCGGAATTTCGTGGGACAAAGTTTCCGGGGGAGAGGCCGCCGCGTACCGGCGCCAGGGCGAGACGAAGCGAAGATACGTGAGTCCATCCGAAACCAGGAGAAAGAGGAGCAGGGACTGAATCGGTCGGGCCTGTGAAAGAGGGCGCCATCTTCATGCGTCGCAAAATTCCGGAGCGCGAATGCGCTCCGGTCCAGCCGCCTTGAGCGGCCCGCGAACGAAGCCCCCGGTTCCGCCGGGAGATGGTTATTCCAGAGCCTTGCCGTCCCGCCCCTTTTCCTGTCCGCCTTCCCGCGCGGAAATCTGATCCCTGATCCCTGATCCCTGAAACCTGAAACCTGAAACCTGAAACCTGAAACCTGAAACCTGAAACCTGATTTTTCCAGCCTTTCCCTAAATGCGATTACCCCGCGGATTTCCCGGCGCATCCCCCTCGGCACGGCGTCAGGCGATAAAATAACGGGCCGCCGCTTCCATCGCCTCATTACCGGCGGTTCCGTTCCGCCGTCACGAACATGCCATCGACTTCCCCTCCCGTCACGCCCGTCGCCGACGTCATCGCCGCCGCCAACCGCATCATCCTCGGCAAGGACAAGGAGGTGCGCCTGGCGATTGCCTGCCTGCTGGCGCGCGGCCACCTGCTGATCGAGGATCTGCCCGGCGTCGGCAAGACCACGCTGGCGCACACCCTGGCGCGTTTGCTCGGCTTGCAGTTCTCGCGCATCCAGTTCACCAGCGACATGCTGCCCGCCGATGTCATCGGCGTTTCGATCTACGATCGCGAAAAGAGCGCGTTCCGTTTCCTTCCCGGCGCCATTTTTTCCCA
>JAISNE010000261.1 GCA_031276375.1 Accumulibacter sp. | reverse complement strand
TCTCGCCCGCTTCGTGGGGTTTGATACCAAGTTGCGGTCAAGCCATCGTGATACGCCAAAAATAACCGAAATTTTGGCACGTCAGACTGGAGTATCAACGACCTATTGAGCGCAACTTGGTATCACCCGCCGCTACGGAATCCATCCCTTGGTTTATTACCGGCAATGCGAATCGATGGAATCCGCCATCACGCGCGAAAAGCAGATCAAAAAGTGGAATCGCGCCTGGAAATTGCGGCTGATCGAAGAAAGCAATCCGGGATGGCGCGATCCGTGGGAAGAAATTATCGGATGCCCCGAAGCGTTTCCCTGCCCGTCATTCCCGCGTAGGCGGGAATCCAGTATTCCGCGCCGCGTCTTTTCTGGATTCCCGCCCGCGCGGGAATGACGGGCGCGGGGGGACGGTTGGCGATGGCGGATTCCATCGATTCGCATTGCTGGTAATAAACCAGGGCATGAATTCCGGCACGGGGCGGACTGGAAAACCGCCCATGAAAAACCCCGCCCGCGGCTTTTTGGCCGGTGGCGGGTCTGCCGTATGAAAGCGCGGCGCGCTTATGCGTCTGTTTCCTTGGGCTGAAGGGCGGCCAGTTTTTCGTTCAGGAAGTCGTCGTAGCCTTTTTGCACCAGGTCATAAGTTTTCATGACGCCGCTTTGCACTTCGCCATTGAACACATTCATCCCTTCCAGGATGTTCCGGGCTTCTCCAAAGCCTTTTTCGAATCCGCCGCGAATCAGCGAGACAAAATTCTTGGCGATCGCTTCCGGGTCTTCGCCCGCGTGTTGTTTGGCGTAGCTTTCGTAGAATCCGGTGGAAATGCTCAGGATGCGCCCCGAGGTGGCCTCCGCCGAATTGTCCTGGGCGGCGACCTCCGGCAGGGCGCCGGCGCCAGCGCCGGGTTCCGGTCCCCGCAGTTCCGGTCCCAGCAATTCGTTGATGCGGTCGATGGCGGAACGAAAAACCAGCGCCTGAGGCTGATTGCCCGCCGTCAGGGATACCTTGGCGGAAGCCTCCAGTATCCGCACGTTCAACTGCTGCTTAAGGGCGGCGGCATTGGCGGGATTGCCGGTTCGGGTGGTTTCGGGTTTTTCACGCGCCTGCTGGGCGGCGCTGTTGGTGGCGGAAGCGAGAGCGGAGAGAGTGGACATGATGATTTCCTTGCAAGCGTTAAAAATCCGGGGACCTTGTTTTTCGTTTCGTTTATTTTCCGATAACGGACATGCCGTCCCAAACTTGAGGGCATTTTTGCTGAAATCTTGCCGGGCGGCTAGCGGACAAGGCGGTCATCGGGAAACTCCAGGAAAACATATCCACGCGGCTCATGGCGCATCTGGCGGACGTTTCGCGGTTTCAGATTTCCCGGCGCGGCAAACCCGCGCCGGGTTCAGCGCCCGACGATCCGGCGCGCGCCGTTATAGCGTTTTACCCAGTAGCCCTGGCTCATGTCCTCGACCCGGATTTCCCCGCCGGCGCGCGGGGCGTGCACGAAATGGTTGTCTCCCAGATAGATGCCGACATGCGAAAAAGCGCGGCGCATGGTGTTGAAGAAAACCAGGTCGCCGGGCTTGAGTTCGTTCTTGTCGACGACTTCGCCGACTTTGCTCTGTTCCCTGGCTGTTCTCGGCAGCAGTTTGCCCAGGGCATCCTTGAAAACGACCTGCACGAAACCGCTGCAATCAAGCCCGCTGTCCGGGTTGGCGCCACCCCGGCGGTAATTGATTCCGACGAATTCCAGGCCTTTGAGGATCAAGTCCTGCGCGCTGTTGGTGTAGCGTTCGAGGAAAGAGATTTCTTCGCCGGGCGCGGGCGCTTGTTCGGCCGGATGGGCAACACCGGCGGCGCCCGGCAAAAAGACGATAGTCAAAAACAGGATAATCAAGGGTTTATGACGAAACATGGGATGGAAATCTAAAAGAAAAACGGACGGCTGTAAACCGCCTTTACCGTCCGCGCTCTTTGCCGATCATTTATTTGTTTTGTAACATTATGATTATTTGATGTTTTTCATTTTTCCGGAGACTCGGCGCGGGGCCTGCCGGAAAGCTTCGTTTGTGGGTATCATGCAAGTCATGGGTTGGTTTTTGCCATGCTCTGCGCAATGCAGTCATACCAAGTTGCGGTCAAGTCATCGTGATACGCCAAAAATGACCGAAATCTCGACACGTCGGACTTGAGTATGAACGGCTTGTTGAGCGCGACTTGGTATGAGACAAGCCGGAAGGAAAGCTCTTCTGGCGGTTTCGCGCGTCAGAACACGACGAAGTTCAGAATCAACATGGTGAGCATTCCGCCGATGCCGGGAATGAGCGTGCGCTGCACGATCTTGAAGGGCGAGCATTCGCCGGATTTGCTGACGGCGATGATTACGCCCGCGACCGGGGAAATGGCGCGGCCCATGCCCGCCGTCAATTGCATGGGCAGGATCATCGAAACGGCGCTGGCGCCAAAGCTGGCGGCAATGTCCGGCGCCAGCTTGGAGAAGGCGAAGAAGGCGGCCACTCCGGACCCGGTGATGGCGGCGGTGACGCCGACCAGCAAGGTCATGACCACGGTCATGGTGTTGACCCCGAGACCCGCGCCCTGCACCGAGCCGATGATGAAGGTCATGGCGCCGGTGGCCTGGAAGCCCTGGGCGAAAACGTCGGCGCAGACCAGCAGCGATACGACGCTGGTGAACATCTTGCCCATGCCGGAAAAGAAAACCTGGAAGCCCTTGAACGCGCCCTTGAGGTCGCGCTTCACCAGGAGTTCGCACACCAGGGCCAGCGCGGCGCCAACGATCATCGCGGTGACCACGTGCATCTTCACGCTTTTCACCAGGAGCGGGCTGAACACCAGCACCAGGGCGATGGGGATGACCGGCAGCAGGGAATAGAAGGCCGGCGCGGCGTTGTCTTCGGCCTTCTGTTCGGCGGTTTCCTCCAGCGCGGCGACTACATGGCCCTCCTTTTTGTCATGGTATCTGGCGGTGAAGTAAATCAGGACCGCCACCACCAGCATGACGCCGACGGCAACCGGAATCTGGTACTGGACGAAATACACGGCGGACTCCATGCCGGAGCGTTCGGCCGCCAGATTGGCGGTGCCGACGGCTGGCCCCATATCCATGAACGCGGTCATGCCGATCATCGCCGCCGCGGCCGCCTTGCTGACGCCGAGGCGAACGAGAATCGGGAAGAAGGTCACCAATAACAGCATCGCCAGACCCGCGGCGCTGGAAATGGCCACGTGCAGAATCTGGCCGAAGACATAGCCCACGGCCAGGATCACGTAGGGCGCCTTGATCAGCCGCAGCGGCTTGATGCACAGATTCACCATGGCGTTGGAAGCCTTGATGTGGTCCATGTAATCGGCGAACCCGCCCGCCGCCATGATGATCAAACCGATGCCGGCGATCTGGGTGGTCAGCGATTCCTTGGCGAAGGCAAAGATATCGAAGCCCGCCCAGCCGACGGATTTCACCTTGCCGTAAAGAATGGACTGCCCGGGAAAGAAAATCGCCGTTGCCGTCAGCAGCACGAAACCGGCAATGAGAAGCACGGTCTGGGGCTGGTAATTCTTGACGATGAAGCGGGCGGCGATGATCGTTACGATGATGCTGACGATAAATCCTGTCATGGTTTTCTCCCTTTATTCAAGACTGCCGGACAAGAAGTCGCGGATCAGCCCGTTGTAATATTCGGGCGCCTGGAAATACGGCGCGTGGGCCAGTCCGGGCATCTCGATGTGTTTGCCGCAGGGAACCGACGCCAGCAAATCGGCCTTGAGGCGCGGCGCGACGACCTTGTCGATTTCGCCGGTCAGGATCAGGATCGGCCCCTTGAGTCCGGGCATCAGCGGCCGGTTGTCGGCGAGCTGCAACATCCGCGAGGCCCGGCGCAATCCTTCCGGCCGGGTTTCGGCGGCCACTTCCGCCGCATAAAGGAATTCCGGTCGGGTTTCGTCAAAGCCCGGCAGCAAATCCCGCGCCCGCGCAAGCCCGTAGGCTTCCCTGCCGATTCTCTTCAACTCTTCCATGCGGCTTTCGAACTTTGCCGACACCGGCGCGGTTTCCGGCTCGGCATAACCCGGATGGGAACAAGAGAGCACCAACCGGTCGACCTTGTCGGGATGGAGCGCCGCGAAACGCGCGCCTACCGAGCCGCCCATGGAATGGCCGACCAAGGCCGCCGGCGCGCCGCCGACCACGTCGAGAAAGGCGGCGAACGCCGCCGCGTAGGCATCGATATCGACGGCTTGATCGTCCGACTGGCCGTAACCCGGCGCGTCCCAAGCCACCACCCGGAAGGCGCTGGAAAAGTCCTCCAACTGGAACGCCCAGGAACGCGAGCTGCCCAGATTGCCGTGGAGAAGGAGCAGCGTTTTCCCCTGGCCCTTCTCCCGGTACGAAACTTTGCCGAGCTTCGTCTGCGCGATTTTCAGCGGCGGACACTCCGGCACTTTCAGGTTTTTGTTGCTTGTCATGGTCTTTCCCTTTCTGCGTGTGTATGACTTTGGGTTTCTTCCGGCCAACTGGGGACAAAGCTCCCCCGTCCCCGGAAATGGTCGATTTCCGGATGGTCTTTGGATGGCTGGAAAGGATGTCCTCTGATGCCCTCTCGATCGGCTTTCCATGTTTGAAACTATGTTTGAAACTTTGATTTCATAATTTTATTATTTTGATAGTTTTATATCATCGTGCCGGATCGACTGTCAACAGCAGTTTGCCGCCATCGCTGAAATATCGTGGCTCCTGTTGTTCGACTGCCCGCATTTCGCGGAAAATACCATGCTTGTCCGATGAGATTTCCGCATGAGAATGATGACTGTCGCCGTGCCATTTTTCCGGAGCCCGCCATGTTAGCCAACGATCCCCTGCTGACCCGCCTGCTTGCCATCGACAAGCTGACCGTGCATGAACGCAAGCTCGCCGATTATTTCGAGAATTCGTATCC
>JAISNE010000068.1 GCA_031276375.1 Accumulibacter sp. | reverse complement strand
CGGCTGAAGGCGCTGCTGCCGTCGCTGATCGAGCACCGTTGCAGCTACGGCGAGCGCGGCGGTTTCCTGCGCCGGGTCGAGGAAGGCACCTGGCCGGCGCACATTCTCGAACACGTCACCCTGGAATTGCAGAATCTCGCCGGCCTGCCCGGCGGTTTCGGCAAGGCGCGCGAGACTTCCGAGCGCGGCGTGTATCAGGTGATCGTGCGCGCCTGGCAGGAAGAAGTGAGCCGCGCCGCCCTGCACGAGGCGCGCGAGCTGATCCTGGCGGCGATGGAGGACCGCCCGTTCGATGTCGCCGCCGCCGTCGGGCGGCTGGTCGAGCTCGCGGACTCGCGCTGTCTCGGCCCGTCGACGGCGAGCATCGTGGCCGCCGCCGACGATCGCGGCATCCCGACGATCCGCCTGCTGGAGAACGGCAATCTGGTGCAGCTTGGCCATGGCGCGGCGATGCGCCGCATCTGGACGGCCGAGACCGATCGCACCAGCGCCATTGCCGAGGGCATTTCGCGCGACAAGGCGCTGACCAAGCGCCTGCTGGAGAACTGCGGCGTGCCGGTGCCGCCGGGCCGCCGGGCCGAAAGCGCCGCGGACGCCTGGGAGGCGGCGCGGGACATCGGCCTGCCGGTGTGCGTCAAGCCGGTGGACGGCAACCACGGCCGCGGCGTGTTCATCGGTCTGCGCGCGCGCGAGGACGTCGAAACGGCCTACGGCGTGGCGGTCGAAGAAGGCAGCGGCGTGCTGGTCGAAGCTTCCATCCCCGGCGCCGAGCATCGCCTGCTGGTCGTCGGCGGCAAGCTGGCGGCGGCCAGCCGCGGCGGCATGGTCAAGGTCACCGGCGACGGCGCGCGCAGCGTGCGCGAGCTGGTCGAAACGCAGATCAACGGCGATCCGCGCCGGGGATCGAGCGAAAGCCATCCGCTGTCGCGCATTCGCCTGGACTCGGCCGCGCGCATCGAGCTGGCGCGCCAGCAGCTCGACCCCGAGGCGATTCCCGAAACCGGGCGCGAAGTGTTGATCCAGCGCAACGCCAACCACCAGTTCGACGTGACCGACGAGGTTCATCCCGAAACGGTGGAAATCGCCGCGCTGGCCGCGCGCATCGTCGGACTGGACATCGCCGGCATCGATCTCGTTTGCGAGGACATTGCCCGGCCGCTCGCGGAACAGGGCGGCGCCATCGTCGAAGTCAACGCCGGTCCCGGACTGCTGATGCACCTCAAGCCCGGCGTCGGCAAGCCGCGCCCGGTCGGGCGGGCCATCGTCGAGCACCTGTTTCCCGGCGGCGCCGACGGCCGCATCCCGGTCGTCGGCGTCACCGGCAGCGACGGCACGACCACGGTGGCGCGGATCGTCGCCCACCTGCTCGCGCTCTCCGGCAAATACGTGGGGCTCTCGTGCGCCGACGGCTTGTTTCTCGACCGCCGCTTGGCGGAAAAAGGCGATTGCGCGCGCTGGGAATACGCCAACCGCATCCTGATGAACCGCGCCGTCGAAGCCGCGGTCCTGGAAAACGGCTGCGCCGCCATCGCCACCGAGGGCCTGGCCTACGACCGTTGCCGGATCGGCATCGTCACCAATATCGACGCCGCCCGGCACATCGGCCGCGATTACCTCGACACGCCCGAACACGTTTTCGACGCGCTGCGCACGCAGGTCGATCTGGTGCTGGAAGACGGCGCGGCGATTCTCAACGCCCGGCAGGCGGAACTGGTGGCGATGGCCGGGCTGTGCGACGGCGAGGTCATCTATTTCGCCCGCGACCCGGCGCTGCCGGTCATCGCCGCGCATCTCGAACAGGGCCGGCGCGCGGTCATCGCGCGTCAAGGCCGGATCATGCTGGCCGGCGGCGCGGGCGAAATTCCGCTGACCGGACTCAAGGATGTCCCGCTCACCGAGGGCGGCGACGACGCCGGGCGGACCGAGAGCGTGCTGGCGGCCATCGCCGCCGCCTGGGCGCTGGGCCTGTCGCTCGAAGTCATGCGCGCCGGCGTCGAGACATTTTTCATCGAGCCGTAATAAAAACATAGGAACAAGGAATATGGACGTATCGCGTATCCGGGCGTTGCGCGGCCCCAACCTGTGGAGTCGGCATACTTCCATCGAAGCCATCGTTTCCTGCGCCGAAGCCGAGCGCGACATCAACCGGATTCCCGGCTTCGAAACGCGGCTGCGCGAGCGCTTCCCGGAAATCGCCCTGCTGCAGCCGGCGCTCGGCGGCGACGCGCCATCGATGGCGCACATTCTCGAATTCGCCACGCTGGGCCTGCAAGCGCAGGCCGGCTGCCCGGTCACTTTCAGCCGCACTTCGCAAACCATCGAAGCGGGCGTTTACCAGGTCGTCGTCGAATACAGCGAGGAAGAAGTCGGACGCCTGGCGCTGGAACTGGCGCAAACGCTGTGCCGGGCGGCGGCGGCCGACGCGCCGTTCGACATCGGCAAGGAAATGCGCCGCCTGCGCGAACTCGACGAAGAAGTGCGCCTCGGCCCGAGCACCGGCGCGATCGTCTACGCCGCCGCCGCGCGCGGCATCCCCTGGCGCCGCCTGACCGAGGGCAGCCTCGTCCAGTTCGGCTGGGGCAGCAAGCAACGGCGCATCCAGGCCGCGGAAAGCGACACGACCAGCGCCATCGCCGAATCGATCGCCCAGGACAAGGAACTGACCAAGCGCCTGTTGCGCGCCGCCGGCGTGCCGACGCCCGCGGGACGCCCGGTCGGAGACGCCGAGGACGCCTGGACGGCCGCGCGGGAAATCGGCATCGAAAACGGCGCCGCCGTCGTGGTCAAACCGCGTGACGGCAATCAGGGCAAGGGTGTCGCGGTCAACCTGACGACGCGCGAGCAAGTGCTCACCGCCTACGCCGCCGCCCGCCGGATCAGCGCCGGCGTGCTGGTCGAGCGTTATATCGGCGGCCAGGACCACCGTTTCCTGATCGTCGGCGGCAAGCTCGCCGCCGCCGCGCGGCGCGAACCGCCGATGGTCATCGGCGACGGCGCGCGCAGCGTGCGCCAACTGGTCGACCAGGTGAACGCCGACCCGCGCCGCGGCGACGGGCACGCCACCTCGCTGACCAGGATACGTTTCGACGACATCGCGCTGGCCCGCCTCGCCGAGGACGGACTCGACGCGGAATCGGTTCCGCCCAGGGGCCGGCGCGTGATCCTGCGCAACAACGCCAACCTGTCGACCGGCGGCTCGGCCACCGACGTCACCGACGACGTGCATCCCGACTTCGCGGCATGCGCCGCCGCCGCCGCGCGGGTGATCGGCCTGGACATCGCCGGTGTCGACATCGTGTGCAAAAACGTATTGCGCCCGCTCGAAGAACAAGGCGGCGGCATCGTCGAACTCAACGCCGCGCCCGGCCTGCGCATGCACCTGCAACCGTCCTTCGGCAAAGGCCGCGCCGTCGGCGAAGCGATCGTCGCCCACCTCTTCGCCGACGGCGACGAAGCGCGCATCCCGCTGGTCGCCGTCGCCGGAACCAACGGCAAGACCACCACCGTGCGCCTGACCGCCGGCATTCTCGGCAGCGCCGGCTACCGCGTCGGCATGACCAGCACCGACGGCGTCCATATCCAGGGCAAGCGCATCGACAGCGGCGACTGTAGCGGCCCGAAGAGCGCGCGCAACGTGCTGATGCACCCCGACGTCGACGCGGCGGTGCTCGAAACCGCGCGCGGCGGCGTGCTGCGCGAAGGGCTTGGCTTCGACCGCTGCGACGTGGCGGTGGTCACCAACATCGGCAAGGGCGACCATCTCGGCCTCTCCTACATCAGCACCGCCGAGGACCTCTCGGTGGTCAAGCGCGTCATCGTGCGCAACGTCAAGCCGGGCGCCGGACACGCCGTGCTCAACGCCGCCGATCCGCTGGTCGCGCGCATGGCCGCCGCCTGTCCCGGCCAGGTCATCTTCTTCGCCCGCGACCGCGGCCACCCGGTCATGGCCCTGCATCGCGCCCAGGGAAAACGCATCCTCTTCCTCGACGGCCGGGAAATCGTCGCCCAGGAAGCCGGCGCCGAGCAGCGCATCGCGCTTTGCGACATCCCGATCACCGCCGGCGGCGCCATCGGCTTCCAGATCGAAAACGTCATGGCCGCCGCCGGCGCGGGCTGGGCGCTGGGACTCGACTGGACGGTCATCCGGGCCGGCCTCGCCGCCTTCGTCAACGACGCCGCCTCGGCGCCCGGCCGCTTCAACCTGTTCGACTACCGGGGCGCCACGCTGATCGCCGACTACGGACACAACCCGGACGCCATGCAGGCGCTGGTCGAGGCCATCGAAAACATGCCGGAGAAATCCGGCAAGCGCCGCGTCGCGGTAATCAGCGGCGCGGGCGACCGGCGCGACGAAGACCTCCGCCAGCAGACCGAAATCCTGGGCCAGGCCTTCGACACGGTCGTGCTCTACCAGGACCAGTGCCAGCGCGGACGCGCCGACGGAGAAGTTCTCGCGCTGTTGCGCCAGGGCCTGCAAAACGCCCGCCGCGCCCGCCGCGTCACCGAAATCCACGGCGAACTCCCGGCCATCGACACGGCGCTGCGGGATTTGCAGGCCGGCGATCTGTGCCTGATCCTGGTCGATCAAGTCGAAACATCGCTGGCGCACATCGCCCAAAGAATTGCCGAACCCCACTCCGTTTGGCCGGCCGAAAGAGCGACTGTCGCATCAAAGTAGCAGGAAGTCACCTTGAATTTGGCGCAATCCTGGGAAGAATTATCGGCTGACCCGAAACGTTTCCCGCCTGCGCGGGAATGACGGGTATGTTGACCGCCTCGTCTAAAAAAAAGCGAGAGGGGCGCGAAAGCATGGCCTGATGCCAAGTTCGCTCAATAGGCCGCCAATACTCCAGTCTGACGTGTCAAGATTTCAGTCATTTTTTCGTATCGCGATGGTTTGACCGCGACTTGGCATAAGCCGGCATTGGGCGGAGCGGCATCCGTTGCGCGAGTCTCGCGTGCGATGCCGTACCCGCTTCCGTCGGTTCGAAGAGAGTCCGGCAAAGTCTGTTCGAGCGCGCTTTGTCCGGCGCGGCGGAATTCATGACGCCTGGCCCAGGGCGGCCTCGCGCATCGCGCGCTTGTTCAGCTTGCCCAGGCTGGTCTTGGCCAGTTCATCGACGAAGCGCACCTGCAGCAGGATG
>JAISNE010000441.1 GCA_031276375.1 Accumulibacter sp. | reverse complement strand
GCGATTTCACCGAAGGGGATGCCGCACTGCGCCATGCCGAACGGGCCGGGGTTCATGCCGAGAAATACGACTCGCTTATGGCTGTCGCCAAAGCGGCGCAGATACTGTTCATGCGCGGGCCAGGCGTATTCCAGCGGATTGTATACGTGGCTCACCGGCGGAGCGAAGCTCATCCGCCCGACATCTTCCGATAGCTTCCGCGCGGCCGCGATCAGCGCCGTGGCGACGGTCGTTTCCGTATTGTCATTCATCCCGGGACCTCGGTGAAAAGCGTTTTCGGCGCGCCGGCCCGGTTCGCGTTTCTTGCCGTGGCGTGACGGCCTTTCCAGGGTTCATGCCTTTTCCCTTATTCGCCGGCGAGCGAGAGTAGACGCGCGCGCATCCGGTAGACCATGACGACGCCGGGCACGGCCACGACCACCGAGAACAGGTAGAACGCCGGCCAGCCGATGCTTTCGGTCAGCACGCCGGCGACCGGGGCGACGTAGATGCGCCCGACGGCGGCCAGGGCCGAGAGCAGCGCGTAATGGGTGGCGGTGAAGCGGCTGTTGCACAGCGCCATCAGCAAGGCGACCAGCGCCACGGTGCCCATGCCGCCGGTGATGTTTTCGCTGGCGACGACGGCGAGCAGCAGGAAGTCGAGCGAGGCGGCCTCGCGCAGGGAAACGGCGATCCAGTCGAACGGCGGCACGGCGACGTGGCCCCAGGCGCCCTTGCCGAGCACGGCGATCAGGTAGAAGCCGAAATTCGACAGGAGTTGCAGGAGGCCGAACAGCAGGAGCGCGCGATACAGGCGCAGGCGCAGCATCAGCGCGCCGCCGAGCAGCGCGCCGGCGATGGTCAGCCAGATGCCGATGATCTTGTTGGCGATGCCGACCTCGGCCTGCGAGAACACCAGGCCCTTGATGAGGAAAGCGGTGCTCAGGCTGCCGGCGAAGGCGTCGCCGAGCTTGTAGAGGACGATCAGGAGCAGGAACAGGGCGGCGTCGGGCCGCGCGAAGTAGGCGGCGAGCGAGGCGTTGAGCGTCTCGAAGCGCGCCAGCCGGGCGAACCACCACGCCAGCGGCAGCGCGGCGGCGATTTCGGCGATGACGAAGAGGAGTTGGATCCAGTGATTGGCGCTGTTTGGATCGAGTCCGAGCAGGAGGAGCGCGTGGCGGGCCAGGATATAGCCGGCGGCGACACCGGCCAGCATGGCCAGGAAACCGCGCAGTTCGCCGCCGGCGCTGGACGGCGGCGGCCTTGAAACGCCGCGCACCGGCGGCAGCAGGAATAGCGAGATGAGCGCCGAACCGGCCATGATCGTTCCCATCAGCGCGTACACTTTCGGCCACGAGCGCCACTGGTCGGCCCAGATCAGGGCGACGCCGCCCGAGACGATCATCGCCAGGCGATAACCGAAGACATGCAGCGAGGCGCCCAGCCCATGCTCGGCCTTGTCGGCGAGCACGTCGGCGCGGTAGGCGTCGACCACCACGTCCTGGGACGCCGAGAGGAAGGCCAGCAGCACCGCCCATTGGGCGAAGAGCCACGGCTGGCCGCTCGGCGAGAGGCCGGAGAGCATGAACAGGGAGAGCGCCAGCGCGCCTTGCGTCAGCGCCAGCCAGCCGCGCCGGCGGCCCAGCCAGGGCGGCTCGAAGCGATCCATCAGCGGCGCCCAGAGGAACTTGAAGGTGTAGGGCACGCCGATCAGCCCGAAAAAACCGATGGTGGCGAAATCGACGCCGTCGGTGCTCAGCCAGGCTTGCATCGCCTGACCGGTCAAGGCCAGCGGCAGGCCGGAGGCGAAGCCCAGCAAGAGTATCGCGGCCAGGCGATGGCGGCGCCCGAAGTCCGGCATCCGCTTACGGCCGCCCCAGCCGGTAGAAAGCCAGGCTGCCGTTCAGGTTGGGGTCGTCGGTGACCGGCTGGCCGTAAACGTCGAACGCCAGGCGCTCGCGGATGGCGATGCCGAGCTTCGCGCACAGCGCCTCGAAGTCGACGATGGTGAAAAAGCGCACGTTCGGCGTGTCGTACCACTCATAGGGCAGATCCTCGGAAACCGGCATGTGCCCGGCGGCGATCGCCGCGCGGTTGACGCGATAGGCGAAGTTGGGGAAGCTGACGATGGCCTCGTCGGCCACGCGCAGCATTTCGCCGAGGATGCGCTCGGTGCTGTGCATCGCTTGCAGCGCCTGCGAGATGATGGCGTGACTGAAGGAGCCGTCCTCGAAGCCGGACAGCCCGCCTTCGATGTCGATCTGGATCACGTCGATGCCGTTGCGGATGCAGCGGAGCACGCTTTCGTGATCGATTTCCACCCCGTAGCCGGTGATCGACCGGGTTTCGGAAAGATAGCCCAACAGCCGGCCGTCGCCGCAGCCCAGATCGAGCACGTGCCGGCCAACGGGAATCCAGTCGGCGATCACGGCGAAGTCGAAGCGCTCGCGCTCCTTGGGCGTCAGGGGCCGGGGAGGCGTCCCGCGCGGTCGGATGGGAGTCATGTCTTAATATTCTCCAGATAGGCGCGCAGCACCGCGTGATAGTGGGCGTCGTCGAGCAGGAAGGAATCGTGGCCGGCGGCGCAGTCGATTTCGGCATAGGCCACGCGGCGGCGGTTCTGCGTCAGGGCGAAAACGATTTCGCGCGAGCGCGCGGGCGAAAAACGCCAGTCGGTGGTGAAACTGACGACCAGGAAACTCGCGCGCGCCGGGCGCAGCGCGCGCGCGAGATCGCCGTCGCAGGCATCGGCCGGATCGAAATAATCCAGCGCCTTGGTGGCCAGAAGGTAAGTGTTGGCGTCGAAGAAACCGGCGAACTTGTCGCCCTGGTGGCGCAGGTAGGATTCGATCTCGAAATCGATGTCGTAGCTGAAGCTGGGCTCGCCGCCGCGCAGCTCCCGCCCGAACTTCTCGTTCATCTGGTCATCGGAAAGATAGGTGATGTGGCCGATCATCCGCGCCAGGCGCAGGCCGCGCGTCGGCACGATGCCGCGACTGGCGTAATGACCGCCGTAAAAGTCGGGATCGGACAGGATGGCCTGGCGGGCGACCTCGTTGAAGGCGATGTTCTGGGCCGACAGATTGGGCGCCGAGGCAATGGCGATGGCGTGGCGGATGCGCTCGGGAAAGCGCAGCGACCAGGCGATGGCCTGCATGCCGCCGAGGCTGCCGCCGATCACCGCCGCCCAGGTGTCGATCCCCAGATGATCGGCCAGCCGGGATTGGGCGAGCACCCAGTCCTCGACGGTAATCAGCGGGAAGTCGGCGCCGTAGCGGCGGCCCGTCTCGGGATTGGGCGACAAGGGGCCGGTCGAGCCATGGCAGCCGCCGAGGTTGTTGACCCCGACCACGAAGAATTTTTCCGTGTCGAGCGGTTTGCCCGGCCCGACCAGATTGTCCCACCAGCCTTCGCTGTACGGCGTGTCGGCGTAAACGCCGGCGACGTGGTGGCTGCCGGACAGGGCGTGGCAGACGAGCACGGCGTTCGAGCGCGCGGCGTTGAGCGTCCCGTAGGTTTCAAAGACCAGCTCGAACGACGGCAACTGGCCGCCTCCCTTGAGCGGGATCGGCGCGTCGCAGCAAAAACGTCGCGGGGCGACGATGCCGACGGAATGATTATCGAGTGACATGAATTCACCAGTAAAACAAAAAACCCAGCCGGCTATGCAGGGCGGACTGGGCGGACGCCGCTTTAGCCGTATTTGTTGAGCGCCCGCAAGCTGATCGTTCAAATCGGCGCTGTCGGCGGAAAATACCGCCGGGCCGGGAAAAAGTCAATGACCGGCCGCTCATGCCCGCGATACTCGCCGGCCACCCTCGGCTTCCCGGCGGCCTCGCCAGGCTCCCTGAAGTCCGGGGGGCCTTGTCTGGACCAACAGGATTCAACAAAGTCTCCCGTCTCAAGGAGAGAGTCCAGTGGGGGTGAGCATTATTCGCGTAACCAGAACAACCGTGGAACGCTACGGCTCAAGCTGCCGAGAAATTCTTGGACATCGGTCTCTGTAAGCGGCAAATTACGCTTTTACCATGAAAAAGGCTCCTCCATGTAACGGCTCATCTCCCCATGGTGGTTTGATGTTTTCTCCAAGCAAAGCTTTTTTCACTTCATCACGATATGACATATAGGCTACCGGGAAGAGGATATTACTCCCACCACCACCACCAAGCAAATAGGCAGCCAGCAAATATTGTTCATTGTAATAGCGCTTGGCAAAAACCTCCGGATAATCGTTTGGAAGAAATATGTCATGCAAGCCGTAAATAACCCCAGGCTTCAGGTTCGGAAGTATTTCCATAAAGAATATGGTCACGTCCGAATTGGGAAAGCTGCGATGGCTGTTGTCAATAAACAGAACATCGCCTTCATTCAATTCGGAAAATGTTTCAACAGGCACATTCTCGACAGGAATTCTCAATACCTTGTCACAGATATTATCGATTTCTGCGCGCGGATAGGGATCAATGGAAATAATCCTGGTTCCAAGCTTGTGATCGGATACGGCTCGACGAACAAACTTGGTCGAATTACCGGAACCAATTTCCATATAAATCGTCGGCTTTTTTACCGCTATCAGACTATATAAAACGATGGCATCAAAGGGGGGAAGCCAACCGTTTATCCAAAACGGATCAGTATCATTTCCAGATTGCTTGGCAGGAGAAATAGCCTGGAAATATTCCATAAACCCGGAACAACACTTCACATATTCAAGGTATGCGTCCCTGTTACACGATATGATTTTGTCGTACACTTTTCCATTCGCCCAGTCACGAGTTTTTGGATTATAGGTATAATCATATACGTGCATTGACGCGCTTTTTCGATAAAACAGCCGGCAAAGTGAAACCGTGACACGAGTCCACTTATCGACGAATGCTTTGATGTCTGACATATGAATCGACCTCTATTGTGGAAGTCCAGGGGCGCACCGCGCACGGCTCGTCTCCTGGGGAGGTAGGTTGGGTTGCAACGGGGTGTTGGTCACCTAGATTTCCTCGATGTAGCGCACGGCGGACGGTTTGAGAAAAATGCGTTTCCCGTTTTGTCCCTTGAGTACAAGCATGCCTTCCCAGCCGGAAAATGAAAATTGGCCGTCCTCGGTCGTCGAACACCCGACAAGTTGCACGCCCTCGAAGCGGCGGCCGTCGTTGAGGCACACGTTGTACAGGACGCCGGGGCGAACGTTGTCTTCAACGAACGGCAGTGACTTTTCGCGGGACTCGCGGCGCTTCCTGGCCTTGAGCTTCGAGGAAACGTAGCCCCACACGACCATGAAGAGGATGACTCCGACAATGACGGCCCACACTTCGGACATGATGCTTTCCTTTCCGCAATCGGCGACCGGGTTCATGATTTCACGCTCGATGCGGGAGTCCGGGCGCATGTTCCTCTGGAACGAAATGTCGGGCGATGGCTCGCGGCAAAACAAGCGGGGGCTGGAAGCATGGTCAGGGCTTTCGGGCCTCGGCCCGCTTGTTGTGCAGCTGGATGCATTCGTCGAAATCTTCCTCGAAGGACACCGGTTCCACGAAGAAGCCATCGCAGGATTCTTCCACCGCCCGCGAAGGCGTGGTCATGAAAAACCGGACGCATTTGCCGGATCGTCCCGGCCCGGTCAGGTGCAGGATGATGGTGTGGCCGTACCAGACGATGCCGAACCTGGCGATAATCTCATGCCGCGCGATGCAAGAGTAGGGAATGTTTTCCGTCACGCCGCGCCGCGCAACCAGGAGCGCGTCCTTGGTGCCGTATATTCTGTCCGGGGCATGGCGCAGGGAATACGGAGGCCGGGAGATGAACCACACGACGCCGCTCATGGCGGCGAGCAGAAGCCATCCCGCGCCCCCCTCGACGAGCTTCCCCATGTACAAACAGAGCACGGCGACCAACACCACGAATTCGCCCAGGATCCGGTCAAAAAATCCCACCCGTTGTAATTCCTCGTTCTTATCGAAAAGCAGGGTGCGGTCGTTTTGGGTTCTTTCCGCCACCGTTTTTCGCGGCCTTGCCCTGGGACTCAGCCAGCGTTGAAACAGCAAACCCGCGACCGCCAGCACGCCGAGCACGACCAGCCCGCCGACCTCGGGATTATCGACAAAAAAACCGGGAGACTTGGCTATTTCCCAGACGAAATACGATAGAAACGCCAGGAAGAAAACGAGGATGAAGACAGTGGCGATCGTTTTCAGCATTTTCGGAGCGTAAAAGCCGGCATTGGCGGGACAGGAGAAGTAACAAACAAGTCCTGGCGTGGAGCCGACCGCCGCCGCGCGCCTTCATTGCGCGGCGTCCAGCGACCGAAGGGAGCGAAGTCGGGCGCCGGGTTAGGGCTTGATGTATGAGGCATAGAACGGAAACCCCGACATTAAACACACAGAAAACGTTGCCAGCCATGAAGAACCAAAGGATGGGTAACTATCTTTGACAAAAAACATAAACCCAAGAAACGGGGAAAACAGGTAGAGCCAAATCGGCGAAGCAAAAGCGCGAACTTCCGCAACCTCGGGTACCACAAAACGAAGCGCCGCGACTGACCAGCACACTGGCGCGCTTAATAACAAAGCAATGCCCTGTGGAGTATCGAGCCAATACCCGAAACGAAACCAGATTCGAAAGCGCTCAAGCATCTTTCGCGACCGCCCTAACGCTGTTCGAAGGAGCTGAATTAAACTCATCTACTGCTGCAAGGCGTTGAGCTTCTCGACCTGTTCGGCGATCTTGGCGGGTTCATCGAGGCGCGCGATGCGGCGCGCGACAGGCTCGATGGCGGAAATGTCGCTTTGCTTGACGCGCTGCTTGACCGCCGGAATCCGCGCCGGGAACATCGAGAACTGGCGCAGGCCCAGACCGAGCAGCAGGCGGGTGAAGTCGGGGTCGCCGGCCATTTCGCCGCACATCGACACCGGCACGCCGGCCTTTTCCGCGCTGCCGATGATGTGCGACAGGAGCATCAGCACGGCCGGATGCAGCGGATCGTAGAGATTGGCGACCTGCTCGTCGCCGCGGTTGATGGCCAGGGTGTACTGGATCAGGTCGTTGGTGCCGATCGACAGGAAATCGAGCCGCCGCAGGAACATGCCGACGGCCAGCGCCGCCGCCGGCACTTCGATCATGCCGCCGATCTCGATGTTCTCGTCGAAAGCGGCCTTTTCGCCGCGCAGGCTGGATTTGGCCTGTTCCAGCAGGGCCAGGGTCTGGTCGACCTGGAAGGCATGCGAAAACATCGGCACCAGGATTTTCACCTTGCCGTACCTGGAGGCGCGCAGAATGGCGCGCAACTGGGCCAGGAACACTTTCGGCTCGGACAGCAGCAGACGCACCGAACGCAGGCCGAGCGCCGGATTGTCGCGCTTCCGGTCGCCGGGGGATTCTTCGACGTGCAATTCCTTGTCGTTGCCCAGATCGAAGGTGCGGATGACGATCGGGCGTCCGTCCATGCCCTTGACCGTCTTGCGATAGGACTCGAACTGTTCGTCCTCGCTCGGCATGTCGCCCCGCCCGAGAAAGATGAACTCGGTGCGGAACAGGCCGACGCCATCGGCGCCGCACTCGATGACGGTTTCGACGTCGTCCGGCCCTTCGATGTTGGCCAGGAGATCGATCTTGATCTTGTCCAGCGTCGTCGCGCGCGCCGTCTTGAGCAGTTTGAGCTTGGAATGCTCCAGTTCGAGCTGCGTCTTTCTCAGCTCGTATTCTTCGAGGATGCGCGGATCGGGATTGACGATGACCACGCCCCGCGCGCCGTCGACGATCAGGGTCTCGCCGTCGCGGATCAACTGCCGCGCGTGGTACAGGCCGAGCACGGCGGGAATGCCCATGCCGCGCGCCAGGATCGCCGTGTGCGAAGTGGCGCCGCCGACATCGGTGACGAACGAAGCGAAATCCTGGTTGCGGAAGGCCATGACGTCCGCCGGCGAGAGATCGTGCGCCACGACGATCAGGAACTGACCCTTGGTCTTCTTGAGCCGGCTGGCCATATGCTCGGAACGCCCGACCAGCTCGCGCACCACGCGCTCGACCGCCTGGCGCACATCGTAGCTGCGTTCGCGCAGGTAAGCGTCGTCCATGCGTTCGAATTGTTCGACGAGCAGCTGCATTTGCTGCACGATGGCCCATTCGGCGTTGCAGCGCCGCTCGCGGATGATCTGCTTGGGCACCTCCGACAATTCGGGATCGTCGAGGATCATGCGGTGCAGATCGATGAACGCATGCATGTCGGTCGGCGATTTCTCCAGACCGTTCTTCATCGCCTCGAACTCCGCCTGGACGCGGGCCAGCGCCGCCTCGAAACGGGCCACTTCCTTTTCCACATTGCGCGGAGCGATGACCAGATGCGAGACTTCCAGCGTCGCCTGCGAGATCAGGTGCGCCTGGCCGATGGCGATGCCGCCCGAGACGGGCAGACCATGTAGCGTGAAACTCATGGCGCGCCTATTCTCCTTCGCCGAACTTGTCGTCGATGAGTTTGAGGATGGCCTCCAGGGCCTCCCGCTCATCGTCGCCGGTGGTTTCGATGACCACCCTGGAGCCCCTGCCGGCGGCCAGCATCATCACCCCCATGATGCTTTTGGCATTGATCCGGCGGGAATTCTTTTCCATCCAGATTTCCGATTCGAAACTGCTGGCCAACTGGGTCAGCTTGGCCGACGCGCGGGCATGCAGCCCCAGTTTGTTGATGATTTCCGTTTCAGCGCGTGCCATGAATGCGTCCTGTCGAGCGGTGCCTGCCTTCCTGACGGCGTACGTCGAACCCATACAGCCCTGTCATCGGCGTGATTACCGTGAAATTT
>JAISNE010000337.1 GCA_031276375.1 Accumulibacter sp. | reverse complement strand
ATGGCGAAATAGTCCCTGGCGTTGTTGTAGCTGATGTCCTGCACCATGGCGCCGAAGGTATCGAAGTCGGGGGGGATTTCGCCGGCTTCCATCCAGCCGCCGACGAGCGCGCACAGAATGCGGCGGAAGTATTCGTGGCGCGGGAAGGACAGGAAGCTGCGCGAGTCGGTGAGCATGCCGACGAAGCGCGACAGGAGGCCGATGTTGGCCAGGCTGACCATCTGCCGGCGCATGCCTTCGATGTGGTCGTTGAACCACCAGGCCGAGCCTCCCTGCATCTTGCCGGGAAGCGAACCGTCCTGGAAGCAGCCCATGACCGTATTGAGCACTTCGAGATGGTTCGCGTTCAGCGAGTAGAGGATGGTCTTCGGCAGCAGCTTGTCGACTTGCAGCGCATCGAGGAACAGGGCCAGTTTTTCGGCGATCGGCCGGTCGCCGACGGCGTCGTAGCCGGTGTCGGGGCCGAGTCTGGCGAACATCGCCGTGTTGAGGTTGCGGATCGACGCCAGGTGCAGTTGCATGGCCCAGCCGCGGCGCGCGTTCATGCGCCCGATTTCGAGCAGCAGGGCGGTCTTGAACGCTTCGGCTTCTTCCGGCGCGGGAACCGAGCCGGCGATGAATCTGGCGAAAAGCCCTTCGAGCGCCTGTTCCGAAACGAAGGCGGCAATGGGCGCCAGCAAGGCATGGTCGGAGGCGCGGCAGCCGAGTTCGTGGAAGGCGTCGTGGCGCTTTTGCAAGGCGGTGACCAGGTCCTTGTACGAACCGATGTCCACGTCGGCGGCGGCTCCGAGTTTGCCGAGGTAGGCTTTCCAGGCCGCCGGATCCTCGACGGCCAGCGCCTTGTCCGGGCGGTAGCTGGGCACCATCACCGGTTCGCCGCGCTGACGGGCCTTGGCGTAGGCGATGTGGTGTTCGAGCGTGTCGGCCGGATCGTCGGTGGTGCCGACGGCCTTGACTTTCATCTTTTGCAACAGCGCGCGCGCGCCGAATTCCGGCGTGGCCAGGAGCGCGTTGCAGGCTTCCCAGACCATCGGGGCGGTTTTTTCGGAGAGCGGCGCGTCGATGCCGAAATAGCGTTGCAGTTCGAGGTGCGTCCAGTGGTAGAGCGGATTGCCGGCCAGCTTCGGCACGGTCCGCGCCCACGCCAGAAACGTGCGGTAGTCGGCCGGATGCCCGGTGATGTCTTCTTCCGCCACGCCGTTGGCGCGCATGGCGCGCCATTTGTAGTGGTCGCCGCCCAGCCAGGCGTGCGCCAGATCGCGGGAACGCGTATTGCCGGCGATGTCCGCCGGCGGCAGGTGACAGTGATAGTCGATGATCGGCATCCTGGCCGCGTAGTCGTGGAACAGCCGCCGCGAACACGCGTCCGGCAACAGCAAATCGGCATTCATGAAGGGTTTCATTGGCATTCTCCGTGTGTGGATGGAATAGGTGGAATGGGCGCGCTGTTGCCCGGAGGCTCTCGATGAGTCGCGGCCCGCGCGTTCGGCCGGGTTTCCCGATGATTATGCGCAAAAAAAGGTCTACGATCCAATGCTATAAAAGAGGCCACTCCATACGGGAACGGTATATGCTCGCAACTTCTTCCGGCATGGTGGCATGCCGGCAGCCGATCCGGGGCGCGGCCGGATGAAAAGCGGATTCTGAAGGATGGGAACGGAAGGCATGGACCTGCGACGCCTGCGCTATTTCATCGTCGCCGCCGAAGAGCGGAGCATCAGCCGCGCGGCGGAACGGCTGCACCTCACGCAGCCCCCGCTGACCCGGCACATCCAGTCGCTGGAGGAGGAGCTTGGCGTGCTCTTGTTCAAGCGCACCAGTTGGGGCATCGATCTCACCCAGGCGGGGACGGCGCTGCTCAAGCACGCGCACAACATCGGCGCGCATATCGAACTGGCCACCGAACAGGTGCGCCGCGTCGCCGCCGGTCAGGCGGGACGGATCGACATCGGCGTGTTCGGTTCGGCCATGGTCAGCATCGTCCCCCGTCTGCTGCAAGCCTTTTCTTCCACCCATCCAGGGGTCAGGATCGTGCTGCACAACATGCCCAAGGAGCGCCAGATCAATGCCTTGCAGCAGGGACGCATCGTCGCCGCGTTCGACCGCTATCTTCCTGAATTTCCGAACGTCCGTTCCGAGCGCGTCTGCCGCGAAGCCATCTGGGTCGCCGTCCACCGGGACAATCCGCTCGCCGGCCTGCAAGGCATCGGCATCGACGATCTGCGCGACGAACCCATGATCGGCGAACAGGATCCGAGCATTTCCATCGCCTGCCGCGAACTGTTCAGACACCATGACTTCCAGCCCCTGGTGGCGCAGCAGGCCGCCGACATCGTCGCCGCCACCATCATGGTCTCCGGCGGACTCGGCACGACATTGGTGCCCGCGTCGATGCTCGACCTCAAGCTCCCCAAGGTCGTCTACCGGCCGCTGGTCAGCGCGATCGAATGCCTGATCGATCTGCACTGCGCTTACCGCAAGGACGAGGAATCGCCATTGCTCGACGAATTGATCGA
>JAISNE010000392.1 GCA_031276375.1 Accumulibacter sp. | reverse complement strand
TCTGGTCGTGATCGGCGCTCTGAGCCTTTTGACCTCCCGCGCTTTCCACGGCGTCGATTCGCCGGAGACGCAATCGTCGGCGGAAGAGAAAGCCCATGTGGCGCGTTCGGCCTTGCGTCATTTCGCGTTGGCGAACAAGCGTTTGCCCTGTCCCGATCCGGACGGGGACGGTTACGAAAATGTGGGCGCCGATGGGCAATGCGCCTCGACGACGGGGGAAACCGGCTTCCTGCCCTATCACACGCTCGGGCTTGCGGAGATGGCGCACAACCGGATGCGCTATGCCGTGTATCGCGCCAGCGGCGACAATGACCTTACCCGACGGGTCGAGCGCACGGGCGACGCGGAAGGCGCGCCGGATTACCTGGGGCTGGGCGACTTCATCGTGGCGCTGGAGGACATTCCGGCAAGCGTCACTGATGCTTCCCACCCCCGCGTGGCGGCCGTCCAGGCCGATGGCGCGTCCGACTGCGCCGCGGCCCTGTATCCCGCGTTCGCCCTGATCGTGCCCAATCAGGATAAGGACAGCGACAGTCATCCGGAAGACGGCGAAAACAGCGGATCCGGACCCTGCATCGCCTCCCCCCTGCAAGCCCGCGCGTGGAATTACGACGACGTGGTCGTCTCCGAATCGCCGGACAGCCTGGCGGGGTGGATCGTGCTGAACATGAATTGAATCTGTATCTGGAGAAAAACACATGAACCCTTGCTTTTCACGCCGGAACGCCGGGCTTTCATCGAGTTCCGGAGGGTGGGCGGCGCTCCTGGCCACGGCCCTGTTGCTTCAGGGCTGCGGGACGTACCGAAGTTTTGACGCGCTGGAACCCGAGCGGATTCCGGACACCGGTCTGGTGGAAACCGTGTCGGGCGAATCCGAAAAGCTCGCTAAAAATTATGACCGGTTGCGCGAACAACTGGATCGGGTCAGCGCCGCCGTGCGCACCGTGCAACCCGAGGCGCCGGCCTACGATCCGCTGGAAAACAGGATCGTTTCCATCAACATGTACAACGCCGACATCGGCAGGCTCCTGTGGACCCTGGCGGAACAATTGCACATGAACCTGATCGTCGATCCGCAGGTGCTGCGGCAGGACATTCGCGCCAGCCTGTATCTGCAAGACGTGACGGCGCGCGAAGTCTATCAGCATATTCTTCAGACATTCGACCTGCGCGGCGAAGTGCGCAACGGCGCGCTCCGCATCAACATGTATGAAGAGCGGGTTTTCAACGCCGGGTTCCTGAACAGCAACATCGCCATCAACCTATCTTCCGGCGGCGATGTGTTTGGCAATAACGCCTCATCGGGAGGCGCCTCGTCGGGAGGCGGCGGCGACATGCTGCGCGCCGATTTTTCCATCAGCGGCAATTCGTCCAAGCAACTCGATTCCTACGAAGAACTGGAAAACGCCGTAAAGAGCATCCTCGGTCTGAACGAAGAGCCGCTGGCGCGAACCACGGCGCAGGGCGCGAAAAACCAGTCCGTCAGAAACGCGGCGGGCGCGGTTCCGCCACAAGCGCCAGGCAAGACCGTTTCCGGCGCCAGCTACAGCCTGAACCAGGTGACCGGTTCCCTGTATGTCAAGGCGCGTCCTTCCCAGATGCGCGCCATTTCGCGTTTGATCGACATGAACAAGGATATATTGCGCCGCCAGGTTCAGGTGGAAGCGCAATTGATCGACGTGCAACTGAACGACGGCTACCAGTTCGGCGTGGATTGGACCGTGCTGAGACGCCAAATCGCCGGATCGTATGGCGTCAATCCGCTGGAATTGCAGCAGGCGTCCAGCATTTTCCCCGAGGGGACGCTGGGCCACCGCGCGATCACCATTCCCGCCCAGGTGATCGGCCCGGCGACGGGTTCGGGAAACGCTCTGGGACTGGGCTATGGCGACAAGGATTATTCAGTCACCATGAAGGCCCTGAGTTCGTTCGGCGTCCTGCGCGTGCTTTCCAATCCGAGCGTTCGCGTGCGCAACGGCACGCCCGCCTTGTTGAGCGTGGGCAGCAATATTCGCTACATTTCCAAGACCAATTCCACGACCAACAATCCGGGCGGCGGCGCCTCGACCGTTTCGGTCGATGTCGAAACCGCCGCGTTGTTTTCGGGCGTCATGGTGGGTGTGCTGCCTTACATCCATGACAACGGGCGCATTGAATTGTTGATTCACCCGGTGCAGACGGAAGTCACGCCGGAGTCCCTGGCATTGATCGACGTGGGGGGCGGCAGCGTCGTCACCCTGCCCAGAATCAATTACAAGGGATTGACCACCACGTTGAACATCGGCGATGGCGACATCGTCATGATCGGCGGCCTGATCGACCAGAACAAGAGCAACGATAAAAACGGTATTCCGGGGATTTCGGATATCCCCACCGTGGGCAATCTGTTTGGCGAACAGAGTTCGTCGCACAGCAGTCGTGAATTGGTGGTGGTCATTCGAGTGAGGTTGTTATGAAACAAAAGTCGATTTCCCGCGGTCTTGCCGCGCTCCGGCCGCTTTTGTTCGCGGCGGGATGGATGCTCCTCGCGTCCGCGCCGTCCGCCGGCGAAGAGGCCGCGGTTCCGGTGGAGAATGCCGGGCCGGCGAAAGCCCCGGCCATTTCTCCAGAAACGCCGCCGGTGAGAAGCCGCGTCTTTTTCCCGCCGTCGCCCGTCATGTCAACGGGGCCAACGGAGCCAGTGGGGAAAGGCGCGAGCGCCGGCGTGGAAAACCCCGCCGTGAAACGATTGGAAAGAACGGAATTCGTTGAAGAAAAAGCGTTCGGCGAAAACCGGAAAAACCAAAAACAAAGCGCGCAGGAAACCGAGCGGCTGGTCCGGGAACAGATCGAGCGCATTCACGAGGCCATCGCCGACGGCAAGCTGGAAAACGCGGCGCTGCAACTGGAATTCCTGCGTAAGCTCCTGCCGGACGAAAGCGTTACCTTGTTGCGGATGCGCGCCTGGTTTGCCCTTTCTTCCGGTCAGGATGAAGAGGCCCGGCGGCTGTATCGCCAGCTTTTGTATCGCCTCGGCGGCGACGAGAATTCCGGCATCAATTTGGTGGCGCTCGAAGCGCGTCTTGGAAGGAACGAGGAGGCGGCGCGAATCCTCTCCGATCTGGCGATTTCCCTGCCCGATTCCTCGAAAATCCGGGAATTGAAACGGGCCTTTTCCGAGGACGGGCCGCGCCCCTCTTCGACGCCATGAGAGAAAAGAGAGAAAACACAGTGCCCGATTCGCTCGCGCAACAAGTCCCCGGAACCTCGCTGCGCCTGGGCGAGCGTTTGCTGGAACAGGGCGTGCTGACGCAGTGGCAATTCCAGTACGCCCTGCAAAAACAGGCGGTCGAGCATTTGCGTCTGGGCAAATTGCTGGTTCTGCACGGTTTGGCGCGGGAACACGATATTGCCGTGGAGTTGGCGACCCGGAAAAACATTCCGTTCGTCGCGCAGGATCGATTTCCCAGACCAGACGCGGAAGCGTTGGCGCATTTCAATCGCGAGCTTTGCTTAGTGAACGGTTTCTTGCCGATCCGGCGCGTTGAAAACAGCCTGGAAGTCCTGCTGGGCGACGGCGACGAAGCCAAGGTGGGCAAACTGGTCTTGCACCGGGCGGGACTCGCCTGCCGCTTCATGCAGGGAGAATTTTCCAGGGTGAGCCAGTACATCCGGGAAGCCTGGTATTTCGCGCAGCATTCCGTGGATGCCCTGCTGGAGCAGGAA
>JAISNE010000303.1 GCA_031276375.1 Accumulibacter sp. | reverse complement strand
TGACCGCCGGGGATCGTCAGCCGCCGTCCGCCGGCTTCCGCCGGGCTTCTTCCAGCGAGAGCAACTTGTATTCGATCGAATCCACCAGCGCCAGCCAGCTTGCCTCGATGATGTCGGTCGACACGCCGACCGTCGTCCATATCGCGTCGCCGTCGGTCGATTGCAGCAGCACGCGCACCTTGGCCGCGGTCGCGTCCATGCCGTTGATGACCCGCACCTTGTAATCGGTCAGGTGAACATTGGCCAGTTCCGGGTAAAAGGTCTCCAGCGCCTTGCGCAAAGCCCGGTCGAGCGCGTGCACCGGGCCATCGCCCTCGGCGGCGGTGATCTCGTCCTCGCCGTCCACCCTGACCTTGATGATCGCCGATGAACCGTACTCGCCGTTGGCCGGCTGCTCGCCGATGATCCGGAAATGCATCAGATCGAAGAAGGAACGGTACTTGCCGAGCTGTTTGCGCACGATCAGTTCGAATGAACTTTCCGCCCCCTCGAACTGATAGCCCTCGTGCTCCATCTCCTTCAAGCGTTTCATGATGCGGTCGGTCACCGGATCGTCCTTGGTGATGGAGGGATCGACTTCCCATATCTTGTCGAGGATCATGCGCCGCCCGGAAACCTCGCTCATCAGGAAGCGGCGCTGCCCGCCGACCCGTTCCGGATCGATGTGTTCGAACGAATGCGAAGCCTTGTTCACCCCGTCGATATGCATTCCGCCCTTGTGCGCAAAGGCGCTGTTGCCGACGAACGGCTCACGCTCGCTGAGCGCCACGTTGGATATCGCCGCGACGTGCCGCGCCACGTGCGCGATGTTCCGGTACTGCTCCGGCGGCAGGCACTGGTAATCGCGCTTGACGCCGAGATTGGCGATGATCGTCGACAGATTGGCGTTGCCACATCGCTCGCCAAAACCGATATAGGTGCCCTGCGCGTGCCGCGCGCCGTTCTCCACCGCCGCGACGCTGTTGGCTACCGCCATGCCGCAATCGTTGTGCGCGTGAATACCGAGCGGCACGTTGAACAGCTCGGCCACGCGGTGGACGATCTTGCCCACCTCGGACGGGAAGGCGCCGCCGTTGGTGTCGCACAGCACGAGTGTATCCGCGCCGCCGTCGACCGCGGCATGCAGGGTCTTCAGCGCGTAGTCCGGATTGTTCTTGTAGCCGTCGAAAAAATGCTCGGCGTCGAAAATGACTTCCTTGCCCCTCGCCTTGAAGAAAGCCAGGGTCTCGCGGATCATCGCCAGGTTCTCATCGAGCGAGGCGCGGATGATGTCCGTCACGTGGAAATCCCAGCTTTTGCCAAAAACCACGATGACCGGCGTGTCGGCCAGCAGCAGGGATTGCACGTTGCCGTCCCGCTCGACCTCGACGTCGCGCCGGCGGGTGCTGCCGAACGCCGCCAGCCGGGCGTGCTTCAGGCGGACGGCCCTGGCTCGGGCGAAAAACTCGAGATCCTTGGGATTCGAGCCTGGATTGCCGGCCTCGATATAGTCGATGCCGTGGCCGTCGAGCAGTTCGAGCAGTTTGAGCTTGTCTTCCACCGAAAACGAGATGCCTTCGGCCTGGGCGCCATCGCGCAGCGATGAGTCGAGTATCGCAACCTTCTTGTTCATTTCAGATTTCCTCTGGCAAAACCATTTGCGCCGGAAAGCCCGGCCACGCGGAAAGTCTCGCGCCGATCCGGCATATGGCAATTCCATTATATACAATCTGTATAACCGTCATGCGCGAACCCAGGTGTCAATCGCATGAGGTAGCCGCTCGTTCCGCCAGGGCGAGGCGGTTCACGAGGAAGCGGTACGCGAGCCTACGGCTCGCATTGCGGGCGGGACGCCCGCGCTCCTGTTCAGAGGACAGAGGACGGAGGACAGTCGGTTACCGGCGCTTCGCGCCGCGAATATTGCTGTCTTCCGTCCTCTGTTTTCCGTCCTCCGAACCGGCGGAACGATCCAGTTGAAGAAGAGCGCGTTGTCAGGCATGCTATCTCAATCGCCGGATATGTTTCATGTCCGCATCCCCGGCGACATGGTTGTCTTTGCCATGACCGGCCTGGGTATCACCAACGAATAATAAACGGAATCATGTATTCACGATTTGCCAGAATTCGAACGCGGCCATGTTGATCGATGCCTGCATTGCCCAGCACCAGGGGGATCGCAAGGAGCAGCAGGACCGCGTCGCCTTGCTGCCGCACCCGAAAGGCGGCGGGGTGCTGCTGGCCGTGGTGGCCGACGGCATGGGCGGGCATGCCGGCGGCGCGTTGGCCGCTCAGCAGGTGCTGCATACGGCGACGACGAACTTCGAGCGATTCTCGGCGCGCGAGGAGTCGGCCAGGGAGCTGCTCGAATCGAGCCTCGACGAGGCGCACGTGCTGATAAAGGGGTCGCGCTTCATCAACGAAAAGGATCCGCACAGCACGGTGGTGATGCTGTTGTTGCAGCCGGGGAAGGTCAGTTGGGCGCATTGCGGGGATAGCCGCTTATATCGTTTTCGCGGCGAGCGCCTGCTGTTTCGCACCACGGACCATTCCTATGTCGAGGAACTGGTGGCCAAGGGCCGGATCAGCCCCGAGCAGGCGCGGGTGCATCCCTACCACAATAT